>RFVZ01000108.1 GCA_009922405.1 Betaproteobacteria bacterium | reverse complement strand
GCGATCGATTTCTCGATGGACATCACGCGCGAGCCAGACCCCAAGGGGGACCGAGTCCATATGGTTCTGAGCGGAAAGTTCTTGCCGTACAAGACCTACTGAGCCGCGCGCCTCGGTTCTACAGCGCTTATTTCGGCAGAAACGGTAACGGCTTGCCTTATGGTGGCATTGCTTGTCCGATCGCTAAGATCATGGCGACGCTGACGTAGGTGCCACTCACAGCGACCAGATCGACCAGCTGTTGCTCACCAAGGATCGACCTGGCTTTGTAGAACAGCTCATCGGGAATCTCGTGCTGCCTCATCAGCGCCATGCTGACGTCGTAGACCACCTCTTCGTCAGGCGCCATGTTCCGTGGCCGGATTCCCATTTTCAAATCATCTGCCACCGATTGCGCGAGTCCGGCCTTGAGCCCCAGTCGGTAATGGGCGTACCACTCGAAATGGGATTTCCATTCGTATCCTTGAATCAGGATGGCGAATTCGTTGAGTCGCAAGGACAGCGATGTATTGAATCGGAGGTAGTCAAGCAGCTTCTTCATCCGATCGGCGTAGATCGGGCTTCTGAACATGATGTTGTAAGGCCCACCCAGGCCGACGCTGGAAATCTTGAGGATTTCTTTGGCGAGTTCCTGCCCTTCCGGTGCGATCTGCTCGAGGGTGATCTGAGGAAAGCGTGGCGGCGCCCCCGGTGTGGGCGGCGTTTGTGCGAGTGCAGAAACGCTCGCAGCGGCAAGTCCGAGTCCGAGTGCCCGCTTGATCCATGTTTTCATGTCTTCTCCGTTGCTGCTTGGCAAACAATTGCACTGGTCATCGATGGCCCAGTCAATGTAGCGAAGTCAATCAACGGATTTGGATCGGTGGGTACATCGCCCAATTGTCAGGAACGGGCTTCAAGCGTAGCGTTTTCCGAGTCGCTCCACTTACCCGCCTACTGACGTGACACAAACTTCAACCACCCTGACCTCGCTGACCGCTACTCAACTGCTGCAGGGATATCGCGCCGGACAGTTTTCCGTCGTCGAGGCTACTCAGGCTTTTTTGAGCCGGATCGAGCGCTTGAATCCAAGCCTGAACGCTTTTTGCCTGATTGACGCGCAGGCTGCGCTCGCCAGCGCCCAACGCAGCGACGCCCGCTGGCAGGCGCACCGTCAGCTTGGGGCTCCAGTCGGCGCCCTGGAAGGCTTACCGGTGGCGGTCAAGGATCTAATTCTGACCCGCGGCTGGCCGACCCTGCGCGGCAGCCGCACTGTGGCAGCGGATCAGGACTGGTCGGTGGATGCACCAGTGGTTGCCAGGCTACGGGAAGCGGGGGCGGTGCTGGTGGGCAAAACAACGACGCCCGAATTTGGCTGTAAGGGAGAGACAAACTCGCCACTGACTGGAATCACCAGGAATCCTTGGAACTTCGCCAGAACTTCCGGCGGATCCTCGGGTGGCTCATCCGCAGCGGTATCGGCCGGCTTGGTCCCAGTCGCGATTGGCACCGACGGGGCGGGTAGTATCCGAATCCCCGCTGCTTTCTGCGGCAATGTGGGGTTCAAGCCCAGCTTTGGCCGTGTACCGGCCCATCCGTTGTCGCCCTTCGGTTCAGTCGCGCACGTGGGACCGCATGCAATGAGCGTTGCCGACATCGCCCTGACGATGAATGTCGCCAAGCAGCCCGACGCACGCGATTGGACTTCGCTGCCCGAAGACCGCAGTGATTACGGGATTGGTCTAAACGATGGTGTCCGTGGACTGCGGATAGCCTACTCACCCACGCTCGGTTACGTCACTAACCTTGATCCTGAAATCCGGGCTGGGCTCGATCAAGTGGCTCTCGTGTTCGAGTCCTTGGGTGCCTTAGTTGACGCCGTCGATCCAGGTTTTGAGGATCCCCTCGAGATCACGACGAGCCTTTGGTTTGCCGCGGCCCGCCAGGTGTTTGACGGCCTCAGCGGTTCTCAGCAGAAACTGACTGATCCTGATTTTCAGGCCCAGGCTGAACTGGGTGGCCGAATTACTGCAGCCGATTTGCATGCGCTCAATCTTCGCCGGGGCCTATTGGGGTCCCAAATGCGGCAGTTCATGCAGGGCTACGATCTGTTGCTGACGCCGGCAATCGCAATACCTGCGTTTGCTGCCGAACCTGCAGGACACCGTCCGATGGACCCGCACGCCATGCTGGGATGGACTCCGTACAGTTACCCGTTCAACCTGACGCAACAACCTGCGATTTCGATCCCGTGCGGGCTGACCCTTGATGGATTGCCAATGGCGCTTCAACTGGTTGGTCCGATGTTTGGGGACGCGTTGGTACTGCGGGCTGCGCGCGCCTATGAGTCGCTTCATCCTGCGACACGGCCCATCCTGTAGTGGCTTTTAGTCGCTTGGAGTGGCGCCCGAGTGACCTCGGGCCTCCGCCTCCGCTACAAGCGCCCCATGACAACGAGCACAAGCACAACGACCAGGAGCAAACTCAGGCCACCGGCCGGCCGATAGCCCCAGCTAGCGCTATGTGGCCAGGTCGGCAGGGCTCCCACGAGCATCAGAATCAGAACGATTAGCAAGATGGTGCCAAGGCTCATGACAGTTCCCGTCGATAAGGGTGGATGAAAAAGTCCTGTCGACCGAACTACGACGGCATTCCGAACCTTGACTTTGCGGCTGAAACGCAATTGGCCTTGGCGTCACCGGCGCGGGAGTCACATCGCTCAAGCGCTACTTTGTAGTCGGCGTCCCGCTTGTCATCCGAGGCGTCCTTTCGGGCCTCAGCCATTTCTTTACCCATCTTGGCGTCCGCCAGCGCTCTGACCTCGAGGGCCTTGGCCTCTTTAACGCAGACGTCCTTGTCGTTACCGGCCTTGTCATCGCAACGTTCCTTTGCGACCGCATAGTTCGATTCGGCCCTTGCCACGAGTGCCTTGTTGCGGTCTTCGGTCTTGCCCGTGAAACTAAATTCGAGGTCTGCGAGTGCCACCTTTTCTTTGGCTTTTGCTTCCTCGATACAGACATCCTTGGTATTGCCGGAAAGCGAACGACAGGCTGATTTTTCAGTCTTGTAGTCGGCGCTGACCCGCGTTTTGCTGGCATGGTATTCGGCCTTTGTGATCATCGCGGCCTGTGCGGTTGAGAGCAGCAAGAGCGCGGCGATGGTGGCGGCGGGTTTGAGGACACTCTGAATATTCATGGGGATCCATTTGAAGATGAGGAGGTGCGATCTTGGAGATGCGCGCCACTGATCCCCGCACACCGCGTACCCAAGTGAGTGAAGCGCCGCACAGGCGATGGACGCCATCCGGGCCAGACTCTTCCCCTTTGTTATCTAAGGAGGTCGTCATGAGTGGTCAACTCCCAGAGCCGCATCGGAATTCGGGCCCGTCCAATAACGCCGTCCATGCCAGAGCGATTGCGCAGGACGAAGCGGCATCGGCTACCGTGGGCAGCCTGGAAAAAGAGCCGGCGCCGGCTAAATCGAAAGCCGCTCAGCGCCTCGTACTGAATCTAAAAGCGATCGAAGAAGCAAAGCGCGGCCTCGATCAGGGGGCTGTGACGCCGCACTACGGCCCTTGGCGCAACGACATAATTGAGTTGTTGAACGATTCTCTCGCGACCGAATTGATTTGTTCTCTTCGCTATCGGCGACACCATTTCACCGCCGAGGGCTTGTCCTCGCCAAAGATTGCTGAGGAGTTCCTGGTTCACGCAAACGAAGAAATGGCCCACGCTGACATGATCGCGAAGCGCATCGTTGAACTCGGAGGTATGCCTGATTTCGCACCCGATTCGCTGACGCGACGCAGCCATGCCGGCTATGACGAATCGAAGGATTTGACGTCAATGATTACCGCCTACTCGGGGAGCACGCTGCTCAGAGGTAAATTTTCTGCAGCAGGTCCAGCAGGGTCCTGCGCTCGGCGTCGGTCAGGCGCGAGGAGCTTTCGATTTCCAGGTCGGTTGCGGTCTGCGCGGCTTGCTGCATGAGTACGGACCCTTCGGGGGTCGGGTGCAGTCCCATGGCGCGTCCGTCGGTGGGGTGAGGCCGACGGCTGATCAGGCCGCGCGCCTCCAGGGAATGAATCAGGCCGACCAGATTCGGCGGCAGCAGATTGAGCGCGGCGCATAGCTGGCGAGAGGTAACCCCTGGGTTGTGTTGAATGACCGACATCACCGAAAAATCCACTGGGCGCAGACCGAACTGAGCCATGCGCTCCAGAAAGACTTCGATGATCGTCAGCGCTGCGCGGCGGGCGTTATAGCCCAGCAGGGTCTGCAGATACGAGGTGTCCACCTGGTCAACGCTCGAGACAGTGGGCATACGCCCGACGCGTTTTTTGTCGACGATCATTTCCTGGCGGCACCCAGATAGGTGTCGATCACCCGCGGGTTCTGGGCCAGTTCGGCTGCAGGACCCTTGAGTCCGATTTCGCCCATCTCCAGCACATAGCCTTGATCGGCCACGGCCAAGGCAGCGCGGGCGTTCTGCTCAACCAGCACGATGGTCACGCCGGTCTGGCGCAGGGTCTCGATGATTCGGAAGATGTCCTTGACGATCAGGGGGGCCAGGCCGAGGCTGGGCTCGTCCATCATCAGCACGGATGGGCGCGACATTAATGCGCGGCCCACGGCCAGCATCTGGCGCTCGCCACCGGACAGGGTGCCGGCCTGCTGCGCGCAACGTTCCTGGAGACGCGGAAAGAGATCAAACACATCGGCCAGACGGTCCCGCCATCGACGATTACCAAGGCGCATCTGGCGGAATCCCCCGAGCAACAGGTTGTCTTCCACGCACATGGTGCTAAAGAGCTCACGTTTCTCGGGCACAAGGGCGATACCCAGCATCACGCGTTCTTCGAGCGTGAGTTCTTCAATGGATTGGCCTTCGAACTCGATGCGCCCCTTGCTGGGTAAGATGCCCATCAGGCTGTTGAGCAGGGTGGATTTGCCCGCGCCGTTGGGGCCGATCACGGTAATCACGCTGCCCTTGTCGGCATGCAGGTCGAGGCCGTGCAACACCTCGGCCTTGCCATAGCCGGCACGCAGGTCCCTGACGATGAGTAGCGGTGTCGACATCTCAGTGTTCGGTTCCGAGGTAGGCGGCGCGCACAGCCGGGTTAGCCTGTACCTCGGCAGGCGTGCCGCGCGTGAGCAGCGTGCCGAACTCCATCACCACCAGTTGGTCGCATACGTCCATCACGAGGTCCATGTCGTGTTCGACGAGTAGGATGCTCATTCCTTCGCCCTGCAGCTGGCGCAGCACGGCGACCAGAGCCTGTTTTTCCATGTGGCGCAGGCCGGCTGCCGGTTCGTCTAGCAGGAGCAAGGCAGGATCACAGCACAGCGCGCGGGCGATTTCCATCAAACGCTGCGGCCCCATGGCCAGATTGCCGACCTGCTCGTGCAGATAGTCGCCCATGCCGATCCGTTCGAGCTGGCGCTGGGCCTCCTTCATCAGGCGCTGTTCTTCGGCCCGGTTGGCGCGCAGCATGGAACTGAGCACGCCGCTAAGGCCGCGCGTGTAGGCGCCCATGGCCACGTTTTCGAGCACCGTCATGTCGGCGATCATTTTGACGTGCTGGAAGGTACGGGCCATCCCTTTGCGCGAAATCTCCCGCGAGGGCAGGGCAGTTACGTCTTCGCCGAGGAAGGTGACGCGGCCAGAGGTTTTGTTCAGCCCCCCGGTGATCAGGTTGAAGGTGGTGGACTTCCCAGCGCCGTTGGGACCGATCAGGCCAACAATCTGGCCCGCAGTGATTTCGAAGCTGATGTCATTGACAGCGACCAGACCACCGAATTGCTTTCGGATGTTGTTGACCACCAGTACCCGCTCGCCATTCTGGGGTTTGATGCTTACCGGCAAATCATCCGCATCGGCCCAGTCGATCAACCGCTGTGGCTTGGGGAACTTGCGGGCTACCACCGACCATAGGCCCTCGGGCAGGTACTTGAGTACAAGGACCAGAACGATGCCGAACACGATGACCTCGTAGCTGCCGCTGGTGCCGATCAGGGCCGGCAACGCGACCTGCAGCCAGTCGTCGAGCAGCTTGACCAGGCCTGCGCCGACAATCGCTCCCCAGACATAGCCCACACCACCGACGACCGTCATGAACAGGTATTCGATACCCATTTTCAGGCCAAAGGCTGAGGGGTTCACGGTCCGTTGAAAATGCGCCAGCAGCCAGCCAGCCACCGCAGCAAGCAAGGCCGCGATGACGAAAATCGTGACCTTGTAGCGGAAGGTGTTGATGCCCATTGCTTCGGCCATCTGGGTACCGCCCTTGAGCGAGCGGATGGCGCGGCCAGGACGCGAATCCAGCAGGTTGAGCAGCGCCACGGCGCTCGCTAGTAGCAAGGCCCAACACAGCACGAAGAACAACCGACCTTGGCCCAAGTTGATGCTGCCGATCGACAAACTCTTGATGCCCAGCAGACCGTCGTACTTGCCGAGGGCGTCGAGGTTGCCCATCAGGTAGTAAAGCGAAAGGCCCCAGGCGATCGTGGCCAAGGGTAAATAGTGGCCCGACATACGCAGTGTGATAAGACCGACGATGAGGGCACTAATGGCGGTCAGCGCCAGGCCCACGAATAGCGTTAACCACGGCGACATGCCGGTGTTCAGCGTTAGCCATGCGGTTGTGTAGGCGCCAATGCCTACGAAAGCGGCCTGACCAAATGATGTTAGTCCGCCCACGCCAGTGAGCAGCACCAGGCCCAGGGAGACGAGCGCATAGAGCCCGATGTAATTGAGCTGGGCGATCCAGAAGTCGGGCAGTGGCAGCAGCGCAACCACCGGCACTGCCAGGGCCAGCAGCATGATCGGGAGGCCCCGCTTCACCCTAGTGATCCTCGTCAAAGTGGCCGCTGCGCAGGGAGCGTAGGAGGAGGATGGGCAGGACCAGGGTGAAGACGATTACTTCCTTGAAGGCACTCGCCCAGAAAGCGCCAAAGGATTCGACAATACCCACAAACAGCGCGCCAATCAGGGCGCCGGGGTAGCTGGACAGGCCCGCGATCACGGCTGCTACGAAGCCTTTGAGTCCAATCAGGAAACCCGAGTCGTAGAACACAGTGGTGGTGGGGCCGATCAGCAGACCCGAGAGGCCGCCGATGAGCGCGGCCATCAGAAAGGTGAGTTGGCCGGAGGCGTGAGTGGAGATTCCCATCAGGCGCGCGCCTGTGCGGTTGACGGCAGTGGCGCGCAGGGCCTTGCCGCGCAGGGACTTCTCAAAGTACAGCCAAAGCATCAGGATCAGGGCAAGTGAGACCCCGAAGATGATCACGGCCTGGCCCCCAAGAGTGACAGGGCCCAACGTGAAGCGCTCATCCCAGAACGCTGGGTTGCGGAAGCCCTCCGCACCAAAAAACAGTAGGCCCAGGCCCGTCAAGGCGAAATGCACGCCCACCGAGACGATGAGCAGTACCAGCGGGGTAGCGGCTTCTAGCGACTGGTAGGCCACGCGGTAGACCAGCGGGCCGAAGGCCGCGACGATGGCTGCGCTCAGGGCGGCTTGCACCCATAGCGGAAATTGTTGCGATGCGCCCCAGATGGACAGTAACGCGATGGCCAGGGGAAATGCCAGTGTCTTGAGCCCAGCCATCACGGCGCGTCCGGCATTGCCATGGTGGCGCCAGCGCTCGGCCAGTTCCATCACCGAGGCCACGCCCGCCAGAATCAGCAATAGCCAGACGGTGCCAGGCGTCTTGCCGGTCTGCATCATGGCCAGGGTGAGGGCCCCGTAGGTGACGAACTCGCCCTGCGGGATGAAGATCACCCTGGTGACGGTGAACACGAGGACGGTGGCCAGCCCGAGTAGGGCGTAGACCGCTCCGTTGGTCACGCCGTCAAGCAGCAGGATGCTGGCGATGGAAAAGTCCATGAACGGCCCTGGGAAAACGGGGCTCCCGAAGAAGCCCCAGGCAGGCGTTAGTGGGTCTTCTTCGACCTATTCGACCTACTCGACCTTGAACTTGCCGTCCACGACCTTGAGCATCACGGCCGTTTCCATGGTGTAACCCCAGTGATCGTCCTTGGTCCAGTTCATGATGCCGTGCGCGAACTGGGTCGTACCCATGGTTTCAAATGCATCGCGCAGTGCAGTGCGGAACTCAGGTGTACCGGGTTTGGCCTTCTTGAGTGCTAACGGAATGGCCTTTTCCAGCGCGACCTGTGCGTCATAGGCGTGACCAGCAAACTGGTTGTGACTGCCGACGCCATAGACCTTGTCGTACTTGGCCACGAAGTCCTGCGCAATTTTCTTTGAAGGGTGGCTATCGGGCAGCTGGTCGGGGGCGATCACTGGGCCAGCAGAGACGAAGGTGCCTTCTACCGCTTTGCCGCCCACGCGCATCAGGTCCATGGTGGCGGCGGCGTGGGTTTGATAGATCTTGCCTTTGAAGCCGCGCTCGATCAGACCCAGCTGTGGCATGGCAGCGCCTGAGCCTGAGG
>RFVZ01000107.1 GCA_009922405.1 Betaproteobacteria bacterium | reverse complement strand
CGCCCGCAGTGGTCGAGGCCGTCAGCTGAACAGCACTTCCGTTTTCAGCCATGTCTGGCGCTTGCAGAAGCATCTCGCGGCTCTCGATCGGAGCCTGCACACCGAGCGCGCGCGTGAGTTCGGCCAGCGAATGGGCCTCAAAGGCGGCGCCATATGCACCCTCGCGGCTCAGGGCCAGACTGGGCATCAGGCCAGCGAGGCTGAGCAGGGTCGCCAGACGGGCGCTTGAACTGAGGGCTTCACGACGAGAAGGCATCGGCAGAGATTCGGGTTAATGGCCGGGTTGAAACGGCCGGCTTAAAACACTTATGGTCCAATCATAAGTGAATCGAATGCGCCTTCCGCAATCCTCCTAAACGGCTTCTTTATAAAACGGATGTCGCCTCCTGCAAACCCTTGGTGGGTATCCGTCCGCACCCTGTCCGCGGCGTTCATCGGGGGCTGGTTGGCGAGTGCAGCGCACCTTCCCCTGCCCTGGTTACTGGGCGCCCTGTTTCCGTGTGCTTTTTTGCGCCTGCGCGGTCTGCGAGCCGGTGCACCGCCTTTTGCGCAAGCGGCTGGACAGTGGGTGATCGGGACTGCGTTAGGGCTGTATTTCACGCCCTCGGTGCTGGTGCGGGTGGGCGAGTGGGCTCCCTGGATCGCACTCGCGGTGCTTTGGTCGCTCGCGCTTGGCGGTTTTTTGTCGTGGGCCTTGATTCGGTGGGGCGGCGCCGATCCAGCCACCGCCTACTGGTCGGGGCCGATTGGTGCGGCTGCCGAAATGGTATTGCAAGGGGAGCGCGCGGGCGCGCGGGTCGAACTGGTCGCGGCCGCGCACAGCCTGCGGTTGATGCTCGTGGTGGTTATATTGCCCCTCGTCTATGATCGGTTCGGCCTCCACGGCAGTGACCGCTATGTGACCGGGGCTCAAACGGTGGAGCCCTTTGGTCTGGCCGTACTCGTCGCCTGCACGGTGGGCTCGGCTTTGCTCTTGCGGCGAGTCCGCGGCCCGAATCCTTGGATGCTTGGCTCACTCGCTGGCGCGCTGCTCCTGACGGCGAGCGGTCATTTGGCTTCTGCCTTACCCAACTGGGTCTCGCCCCTGGGGCAACTGTTGATCGGAATTTCCTTGGGTGGGCGTTTTGGCCCGGGGTTTTTCAATCGGGCGCCGCGCTTTCTTGTGATCGTTGGCGGTGTGACGCTTCTTGGGTTGGCAGGATCCGCGGCCTTGGCCGCTCTGATCGGATGGGTGGTGGAAATTCCGCTGGCGACCCTGGTGTTGGCCACGGCACCTGGCGGGATTGCCGAGATGTGCTTAACCGCGCAGGCCCTGCAACTGGGCGTACCCGTTGTGACGGCTTTTCATGCTACCCGCGTGGTGACGCTGTTGTTGGTGGTGCAGGGTGGCTGGAAGCGCAGCCGGGCGTGGCTGGAACGCGTCGAGAGAGCGCCAATTTAACGTGCCTGAATTCAAAGTTCCTCAAAGACGCCGGCTGCGCGGTTTTTTCGAACCTGGTCCCAGCGCTGAATCAATCCGTTGATAGCGACCCACACGCCTGCGGGCAAAAGGCGCGAGGCCGCGAGCGCAAAGCCACAGTTAAAGCGTGCGTCGGAGGCGTTGAATCGCGCCGGAACCATGGCGCCGGTCAATACGACGGTCTTGTCCAGGCCAATGGCGGCGATCGCGGCTGCGCTCTCGACGAGGGTGTCGGTGCCGTGGATGATGACGAGGTGCGATTCGGGTGCGGCCTGACAGGCGGCCACCAATGATCGACGTTGCTCCGGTGTCATCTCGAGACTGTCCACCAGCATCAGAATTTCGATGACAGGGGCGGGTTGAATCCGGCTTTCGCCAATGAGCACCGGCAAACAGCTTTCGGCAAAGCCCAGGGACCCATCGATTGGGGCATAACACTTGTCGAAGGTGCCGCCAGTGGCGATGATGCGAAGCGGTGCGGAGTTCATTGGCGGGCTCTCCCGGTGCGTGATGGTTTCGTGCCCAGATTAAACAACAGGAGACTCCGTTGAAAACATTGGACGGGAAAATTGCATGGATCACGGGGGGTGCCACCGGTGTTGGGCGGCAAACCGCGCAACGTCTGGCGCGTGATGGTGCACGGATTGCCCTCTCGGGTCGGCGCGAGGCCGAACTCGAGCAAGCGGCGGAGCAGCTGCGCGCCGAAGGGTGCGATGCGCAAGCCTTCGCGCTTGACGTGGCAGATGCGGACGCGGTCGCGGCGACGGCCGAGCGGATTGCCGGCCAAATGGGGCCGGTGGAGCTGCTCGTGTGTTCTGCCGGGCTGAATGTCCGACAGCGGTATTGGCAAGATCTCGCAGCGGTTGACTTTGCCAAAGTCACCCGTGTGAATCTGGAAGGGGTCGCGAATTGCGTGGTCGCCGTCCTCGCCGGGATGCGCGCGCGCCGCAGCGGTACGATCGTGGTGGTCTCATCCTGGGCCGGTCGCCACTACCTGCCCTTTGCGGGGGCCGCTTACAACGCTTCCAAGCAAGGCTTGGCGGGCTTAGTCGATAGTCTGAATTTTGAGAATGGCCGTCATGGGGTGCGCGCCTGCGCGATTGAGCCTGGCGAAATTGCGACACCGATCCTGCGCACCCGGCCCGTTCCACCCTCCGCCGAAGAAATGACGCGCATGCTCACTGCAGACGATGTGGCCGAGGCGATCGGCTGGGTGGTGGGCATGCCCGCTCACGTTTGCATCAATGAGTTGTTGCTGTCGCCGACCTGGAATCGGATCCATTTGGGTGGCGCCGATTTGCAGATGCCGGTTTAAGCGGGGCTGCCCGCGTGGCACATTAGGCGATCCCAGCCGCCCGGATCGGTCGGCCAGACTCGTTCGGGCAACGTATCCAAGCGGCGCAGTATGCCGCTGAGTTGCCAGGTTGGTGGGGTTCCGAGCGCCGCCGGAGCGCGTCGCCAAAGGGCCCGGATCGTGTTTTCGGCGACGCCGAATCGATGCGCCAAGGCGCCAATGACGAGGCGGTCCTGACCGCTGTCGACCACCCGAGACAACCAGGCCGCAAATTGGACCTCTTCAGCGTCCCACTGGCCGACCCGGTTTAGCCGAGGGGGGTCGGTGTTCCGTGAGGCATCCAGAAGTGTGTCCGCAAAGAACTGTGCGAAACAACCGAGCCGAGAGAGGACATACGCCCGTTGCTCGGCATGTCGGGTATCGAGCAAGAGCCAGTTGTAGCAGCCCAGGTGGCGACCAGCGCCCAGGCGGTCGAGACGCTGCAGCACAGTGGGATCGAGGTTTGCGCTGATGAGGCGTGAGAGGGTGGTTTCGGCGTGCAACTCGCGGCTATCAATCGCCCGTAGCGCGCGCCCATAAAAGTCCAGGTCGATCAGGTCATCGTGCAGCGCCCGGCGCAGACCGGCAAGGAAGTCTGGAAACCGACCGGGCCGGTCATACAGCGCATCCGGTGCTTGCGGTTCGAGCCGGTGCTTGCGCGCCAGGTGGGCTGGCCAGTCATCGCGGCGCTGCTCGAGCATCGTGAGCATGCCTTCGGCCAGAGCCGCGAATAAAACGTCCAGGGCCTGATCGGAGCCAGGTTGGGTCAGTGCGTCAACCAGCCGCACAAGAACCTGATCGCTCAGTAGACGCCGAAAATCAAACGCGCGGCGCTGGGAATCGATTCCGATGAACCGGATCTGATGACCCCAATCGCGCACCAGTTGAGCAAAAATCGGGTTGCTCATCAGGGTCAGACGAGTGGCAATCGGCACCACCAGCACAAACAGCGGCCAGTCGCCCGATGGGGCATGCCAGATCAGTGCCCGTGGGGTGCTGGCATAGAGACGGCCCAGGTGGGAAGCTTCGGGCCCGACGACGGCGGGATCCCCCAGCGGATCGTCGACTGGGTGAGGCAGGAGGCGGATGGCTGAAAAATCCATCCGCAAATCCTATCCTGCCCGATGCACGCCTGCTGCGGCGCGAGGCCTTAAATCCGCCTAAATCCGACTCAATCCGCCTGTTTGGCAATAATCAGCAGACCGGCGCCAACGGCCAAGACGGCCGAGCCGATGAGCGTGACTGCGGCCGAGCCCAACAGGACGGCTTGCAAACCAACGATCAAGCCGGTTGTCAGGAGGATTCGGGCCGTCATCGCGGTGCGTTGCCCGGGGGTTAATTCAGCCATGGGATCACCAAAGCGAGCGTTGCGGAGTGCGATTCGAGAGGGCGTGACGTTCTGCGATCGAGAGAACCCGATTGCCTGGCACAACCCTGACGGAATCTCCAGCAGTAATCACACCCGGTTGCAATACCGAGAGATACATGCCAGTAAAACCACTTTGTACCATCATTTTGGACGCTTGCCGAAAGCCCATTACGGTATTGAATTTAAAACAAGGTTGACGAGGCGCTTCGACCCTAAGCCGAACCGCTCCGACGTAGACGTGATCACCGAGCCAGAGCTGGGTTTCGAGCAAACCCTGAAGCACTAGGTTCTCACCCATGGCGCCCCAGGCCAGCGGCTGGTGTTGCCCGGCCTGAGCGCGCACGGTGGTCCAGAATGCGTAATGCTCTGCCGGATACGCGTACACCGCACGCGTTGGGCCGCCGTGGACGGTGCGGTCGACCTGATCGTCCCCAGTGACCCCAAGAAGCCCGACAGCGATGGGTTGAGGATGGTCGAGCGTGGAGATGGTGTTTTTTCGAATCGCGCTGCGGTGCTCGGGGGTTGGCGTGGGGGTTGGCGTGGGATCTGAGCCAGATGCGCCTGCATGGCCGAAGAGCGTCTGCGCCTGACCGACGCAGATGGCGATGAGTTGTGCATTCATGTCGGTGGGAAGGTGGGGAGGGCTTCGGGCGCGCTAAACTGCTCGGTTCGCGAAGTCGGCGACGTTCGACCGCACGAGGAGACTTTGACCATGCCCTTGACCACGTCTTTGAACACGAATCACCCGAGTATCGCCCAAAGCGCGTCTACGCGGGGTGCCCCCGACCCATGGGCATCCCCGGAGTGGGTGCGTCATCAGGGCCTGTCGGAGTGGGTCCGACAGATCGCTGAACTCGCGCAGCCCGAGGCCATCCTCTGGTGCGATGGCTCGGAGAGCCAGAATCAATTGCTCTGCGATCAAATGGTCGAGGCCGGGACACTGCGTCGCCTGAACCCGGCCAAGCGTCCGAATTCGTATCTGGCCTGGTCGGATCCGTCGGATGTGGCCCGGGTCGAAGACCGGACCTTCATTTGCTCCAATCAGCGCGAAGACGCGGGCCCAACCAATCATTGGGTTGCGCCAGATGCAATGCGCGCGACCCTGAATGGACTGTTCGAAGGGTGCATGCGCGGGCGCACCCTCTATGTGATCCCCTTTTCAATGGGACCGCTTGGCAGCCCGATCGCGCAGATTGGCGTTGAGCTGTCGGATTCGCCCTACGTCGTCGTTAACATGCGGATCATGACCCGAATGGGTCGCGCGGTCCTGGACCAGTTGGGGACGGACGGGACCTTTGTTCCCTGTGTCCATTCGGTTGGAATGCCCTTGGTGGACGCGCAAGGCACGGTCCAGGCCGATGTTGCCTGGCCGTGCAATCCGACCAAGTACATCGTGCATTTTCCGGAGACCCGAGAAATCTGGTCATTTGGCTCGGGCTACGGTGGCAATGCCCTACTCGGCAAGAAATGTTTTGCGCTGCGAATTGCCTCTCATATGGGTCGGGCGGCCCGCGACCAGGACGGAATGGGTTGGTTGGCGGAGCACATGCTGATCTTGGGCGTGACCAGCCCGAGCGGGGATAAAAAGCACATCGCCGCCGCTTTTCCGTCGGCGTGTGGCAAGACCAATTTCGCCATGCTGATCCCACCGGCCGGCTTTGATGGCTGGAAGGTCACGACCATTGGTGACGATATCGCATGGATCCGGCCGCGCCCCGACCCTGTGACGGGGCAGATGCGTCTATATGCCATCAATCCAGAAGCGGGCTATTTTGGCGTTGCCCCCGGGACGGGCTACAAAACCAATCCGAACGCGATGGCAACCTTGCATGCCAATGTGATTTTTACCAATGTGGCCTTGACCGATGATGGCGACGTTTGGTGGGAGGGCATGTCGGAAGAACCCCCAGCGCATTGTCTGGATTGGACGGGGCGCGATTGGACCCCCGAATCAGCTCGCGCCGAAGGCCGCAAAGCGGCCCATCCGAATGCCCGATTTACGGCACCGGCGTCGCAGTGCCCCTCCGTCGACCCCGCCTGGGACGATCCGGCCGGGGTAGCCATTGATGCCTTTATTTTTGGGGGCCGGCGCTCGAGCACCGTGCCGTTGGTGACCGAAGCCCGTGATTGGGTCGAAGGCGTCTACATGGCGGCTACGATGGGCTCGGAGACGACCGCTGCGGCCGCCGGTCAGCAGGGCGTTGTCCGCCGGGACCCCTTCGCCATGCTGCCCTTCTGTGGGTACCACATGGGGGACTACTTTGCGCACTGGTTGGCGCTTGGTGAGGCGCTCCAGCAATCGGGGTCGACGGTGCCGCACATTTTCTGCGTGAACTGGTTCCGAACCGATGAACAGGGGCGATTTGTGTGGCCAGGATTTGGCGACAACATGCGGGTGCTGCGCTGGATGTTTGATCGCCTGAACGGGCAGTCGGGGGGTACCGAACACTTGTTTGGTGTGACGCCACGCTATGAGGACCTTGATTGGCAGGGACTTGATTTCGGGCCGACTCGCTATCAGCGGATTACGTCGATCGAAAGCGCGCAGTGGCAGGAGGAACTGAAGCTGCACGACGAGTTGTTTGAGCGACTTGCGCAGCGGATGCCCCCGGCATTGCGGGTCGCGCGTGACGCGCTGGCAGAGCGCTTGCGCTTAGCGGTGGCCTGATGCTTGGTGGTGGCTTAATTTGGTCCCAGAAGCGGTTGGGCCGGTCGCAGGGCATCGTCAAATTCGGCTTCCCAGGGGTAATGGCCTGACGCGTCAGGCCAAACCACTTGAAGGAGCCGGGACCGGTCCCCGGGCAAGGGCCCGGATGACGCCCAACCGTGTAGTTGTTGTTTTTTGCTCCAGCCGATGCTCCTGTCGATGCTCCTGTCGATGCTCAAGCCGATGGGCGCAGCGTCCAACGGGTGCGGTCGATTCAGCCAGGCGGCGGCGGCAGATTCGTCGAGCGGGCGCAGCACGGGCTCGAGTCCGTCAAAAAATCCGGCCAGCGGGGCATTCAGTGGCAAGGGCTCGTGGTTAAGACCGTGATCCGCGAGCGTCGCCAAGATCATCCGGGACATCGGGCTGGGCAAGCCCAGGATTAGTAGATTGGACTGACCGCGTTCAATCAGGCCGACCGTGATTGCGTAGCCTGGTCGCGGCGGATCCGCGCTCAGATCGGGTTCGACATCGAGGACCGCATAGCCCTGTCGCCGGATGGCCTCGCCTGGGTCATTCATGCCGCCATGGCCGAGAATTTTTCGAAGATTTCGAGCGTCTCGTCGACGTCCGTCGCATCGACATCGAGGTGTGTCACCCAGCGTTGACGGATGCTGCCATCGACAAGCGTAAAGCCGCTACAACCCACCCCGTGGCTTTGCAGATGTGCCGCGAGGGCGGGGGCGATGACCGCGTCGACCGTTACAAAGACCATATTGGTTTGGGCGGGTTCGACGGTCAGTCGGTCGGCCAGTGCGCCGGGTCGAGCCGACAAGGCTTTAAATCCCTCCGCCAGACGTTCTGCGTTGCGGTGATCGAGGGAGAGGCGTTCGAGATGGTGGGCCAGGGCGTAGCGCCCGGCGGCGGCGAGGATTCCGACCTGGCGCATTCCGCCGCCCAACATTTTGCGAATGCGAACACCGCGGGCGATCACTTCGCGTCGAGCAAGGAGCAAAGAGCCCACCGGGGCTCCCAACCCCTTGGAGAGGCAGAGTGAAACCGAGTCGAAGGGTGCGCAGATCGCCTTTGCCGCAGCCCGGATGGCGGCGGCGTCCGGGGCGGCGGTCGAAGGTGCCCGGGGATCTTTGATGAGCGGTTCGGTCCGGGGGGTTTGTGCGGTTTGTGCGGTTTGAGCCGCAGCGTTCATCAACCGTGCCCCGTCGAGATGCGCAATCAAGCCATAGCGCTGGCACAGTTCACTCGCTGCTTGAAGATAGTCCAGCGGCAACACCTTGCCACCGATCGTGTTCTCGAGCCCGAAAAGTCGGGTGTGCGCGAAATGGGGGTCGTCGGGCTTGATGGTGGCCGCGACCTGCTCAAGGTCAATCGTGCCGTCGTGCCGATTTTCAAGCGGTTGGGGCTGGATCGACCCCAAAACCGCCATTCCACCGCTCTCCCATCGGTAGGCATGGGATTGTTGTCCGAGGATGGCTTCTTCGCCGCGCGCGCACTGCGTCATCATCGCAATCAAATTGGCTTGAGTACCCGAGGGGACGAATAGCGCAGCCTCGAAGCCAAGCATGTCGGCGGCCTCTGACTGCAGTTCGAGTACGGTCGGGTCATCGCCAAAGACGTCATCGCCAACTTGAGCGTTC
>RFVZ01000106.1 GCA_009922405.1 Betaproteobacteria bacterium | reverse complement strand
GCGGCTTCCCAGCGATTAAATGGATCGCTGTCGAATGCAATCAGGTGCACCAGATCCTGGGTTCGATAAGGGAAATCAAGAATGATTGGTGCTGAGAAGCCTCGACCCAGCGAGGGGACTGGTTCTGCGTGAATGCCATCAAAGGTGATTTCTTGTTCCGCCTGAGTCAGTTCGATTAGCTGCGTCCCAATCAGATCGGTTCCATCGGAACCGAGTAATCCGACGGCAATTGGAATGTGTAGTGGGCGATCCGGCGCCCCTGCCACACGACCCGCTACGGCGGGTAGCCATTGAGCAAGGTGTAGCGTGTAGCGCTTTGTGTTTGCATCCCAATGCCCGCGAGCAAATACGTGGGGTGTTCCAGCCGTTTCGTACCAGCGCCTGAATTGATCAAGGTCGCGGCCGTTGGCGTCCGCGATCGCGGCGACGAAGTCATCGCAGGCGACCGCCTGGCCATCATGGCGGGCGAAATAAAGGTCCATCCCGCTACGAAAACCCGCTTGTCCGACAAGGGTCTGTAGCATCCGGATGACTTCGGCGCCTTTTTCGTACACCGTGACGGTGTAGAAATTGTTGATTTCTTGATAGCTTTCTGGCCGGATGGGGTGGGCCATTGGGCCCGCGTCCTCTGCGAACTGCTGGCTTCGTAGGAAGCGCACATTGTCAATGCGCTGAACCGCACGTGCACTCGCGGCCATCGCATCTGAACTGGCGGACTCCGCCAATAAATCGGCTGAAAATTCCTGATCCCTGAAGACGGTCAGTCCCTCTTTGAGTGTCAATTGGAACCAGTCGCGGCACGTGATCCGGTTGCCGGTCCAATTGTGGAAGTACTCGTGTCCAACCACCGAGGTAATGTTGAAATAATCGTCGTCAGTTGCAATCCGGGGGTTTGCAAAAACGTAGCGCGTATTGAACAGGTTAAGGCCCTTGTTCTCCATGGCGCCCATGTTGAAATCGCCCACCGCAACAATCATGTAGCGATCTAGATCGAGTTCCAGTCCAAATCGCGTTTCGTCCCACCGGATCGCTTGCTTAAGCGACGCCATGGCGTGTGCAGTCTTATCGAGGTTGCCCGGTTCGACCCAAACCTGGAGCAATGCGTCGCGCCCCGATCGGCGTTGCCAGCGCTCTTCGTGAACCACGAGCCCGCCTGCCACCAAAGCGAACAAATAGCTTGGCTTTGGAAAAGGGTCTTCCCACCGCGCCCAGTGGTGCTTGTCACCCGGCTCGACGCCCTGGTCGATCAGGTTTCCGTTTGAGAGCAACACGGGAAACTGGGCGCGGTCGCCGCGCAGGGTGACCCGATAGCGGGCCATCACATCGGGGCGATCCGGGAAAAATGTGATCCGGCGGAATCCCTCCGCCTCACACTGGGTATAGAGCGATTGGCCGGATACATACAAACCGCTGAGGGCGGTATTTTGAGCGGGCGCAATCTCCACCACGGTTTTGAGTTGAAACTGGATGCCGAACCGGTCGTCGCAGTATTTGGCCAAGGTTTCTGGAGTTAACACCAGTGCGCCGTCTGGCGCGATCTCCCATTCGGCTGCGGACAACCGGTGCGTGTCGATTTCGACTTCAAGGAGTTTGGGCCCGTCGCCAGCAAATCGAAGGGGAATCCCTAGGGAGGCCAATCGCCTGACTGACATCGACGCCTCGACCCGGGTCGTCTCGCAGTCGAGATTAAATTCGAGGTCAACGGTGTCAACCGTGTAAGCCGGCGGCGCGTAGTCGGAACGTTGGATCGTGACTGGCTGATCGGTTCTCATGGGGAATTCGTCATTTTGGGACGCGAGGCTGCCACCAGTTTGGCTGCGCGGAGGCGTAACGACCACCTTGTTGCAGGCGGTTGGCTAACTCGAGCGCCGCGAGCCCGGGGGGTGAAGCGACCAACCAGATCCGATCGCCAACAATCGCGCGCACGGGCGTCAGCCCGTCGGATTCCAGTTGCAGCCTTGCGGCGTTGGTCTCGGTCGGGATTTTGAGTTCAACAAGAACCCCGCCTGGCAGCGCGCGCGGGGTTCCATTCAGTGCGGGGTTATCAAAAAAAAGGGGGGATCGTTGCGCCTGTGAAGGCTGGGTGGCTGCCTGGGGTGCTTGTTTAGGCTGAACGGTTCCGCCGCCACGCGTGGCGAACTCGGCCTCGCGAGTAGGATCAAGCCAAAGGCCGCGCGTTTGACGCCCATCGTGCCAGGAGGTGACCGGAGCAACGGTTGGCGGCTCGGCCCCGGCCGACGCAGCGCCACTGAATACGCTGAAGATAAGAACCCCCAGCATTTGAATGATCATTCCCAGATGAGGGCGCCGATACATGGGTGGCATTTTCATGATGGAACCGTCACTTGCCGTAAAGGGTGAGAGACCAGCTCGATAGGGCGCCGACATCCTGCGGACCCCGGTCCGAGACCTCGAGGGTCCAGGGCCCGAGTGCCTGATTTGCAGTCAGTGGCTCACCCAAGTGTCGGACGCTGCCAAAACGCCAATCGTTGTAGCCGACGCGGCAAGGATTGCTCGCATTCGGCACATTGCTGCCGCAAGCGCGCTCATTGGCCAGTTCACTCACGAGATTGTTGGGGCTGATAAGCCGAATGCGGAGGTCGCCGGCATAGGGGTGATTGGAAGTGAAGTGAACTTCGACGAACTCAAGGTTGGTGATTCCACAATTTGGAGTCGACATAAAGTCTGTAACGGCACTCCCCGGGACGCCAAAGCTGGGACTGTCGGGTATCTGGACGCCAGGGGAACGTATGAAGGGACCGCAGACCTTTTGTTCTGCGCTCCCACCGACCGACACCCAAGTCCTCGCGGCGCGGACTGCAGCATCGGCGTCAGCGACACCAAAGCCATACCGATGATTGAATCGAATCCCACCGGCCGTTATCCAGCCGGGATCAGCAGGATGATTCTGTCGCGCCGTGGTTGCCAGGATGCGCTGAACATCGCGCCAGGTGAGGTTCGGGTTGGCCGCTAGCATCAAGGCGGCAGTCCCAGCGATCATTGGGGCACTGGCCGACGTTCCCGAAAAATCTGTCCGGTAATTGCCAAGGATTGCCGTCGTGACAATGCCTTCGTTGCGACCCTGACCAGGCGCGCAGACGACCAAATTCGCCCCCTTCTCGGCGTAGGTCGGCGCGATGCCGCGGTCGTCGACGGAACAAACTGCAATCACGCCACGCTTGTTGGCGTAACCATCCAGATTGGAATCATCGGCAATCGTGGCAGCAATGAATCCGCTCGCGCTTCGAACATCGATCCGGCCACCATTGCCGCCTGGAAAGACGAAGATGGCGCCGCGCCCCGAGCGGGCAGATCGGAGGCCTTCGTCGATTGCCTGTTCCCAAATTCGCGGCGCGGGTTCGGGTCTGCCTTCATCGGGAGAGCCCCAACTGTTATGCCAGATTTGGTTATTCTTGCCTCGCGTCATTGCGTCGGCCAAGGACGCATCATCATTGGCGGAAAGGGCGTTATAGGCAACCATTGAGGCCTGGGGAGCAACCCCTGCGCCGCCGACGCCGTTGCCATCGCGCGCGACTGCAATCCCTGCGACTGAGGTGCCGTGGGTGTCTTGGTTGGTGCATGGCAATGGCCAGACCGAGTTCGCCAGGAGGTAGTTGTAGCTCTCATTGGCAATCACGTTTGGAGCCAAGTCCGGGTGAGTAATGTCGATCCCGTCGTCGGTAACCGCGATCCGGACACCGGCACCCCGGCTGGTTGGCCAGGCAAGGGTTGCACGCAGGTCCTCGCCTGACGTCCCACCGCTCTGGCCAGTGTTGTTGAGATGCCATTGCTGCACCAGGAGTGGGTCGGTGCCGGTCCCTGGGGCTGCGCTGGGCACCTGGAAACTCAGGAGGCAATTCGCTGCGGTGCGCACCCTGCCGCTGGCGTCCGGCTGGCCGATTCCGCTCAGGGGTTCGGAGCTTGGCCCTCCGCCCGCACCGGAGGTCCCGCTGCTACCCGAGGTGGAACCGCCACCGCCGCAACCTGCACAGGTCAGTGCAAGGCTCAGAGCCAGAGCCGCGAATATTCGAAGGGGCTGGAAGATTGACAGGGGCATCCGCAAAGACATTTGGAAAAGAAATCGATAAACCGACCGTCCTATTTTGACCCGTCTGCGTGAGCGCATGGTGACGAAAGAGCGCTAATTTTTAGTTTCATTGCAGGACTGTTCGATGCTGAAGATGAAGAAGCACACGCTTTCTGTGCCCTTGCCTTTTCTGTCTTCTCCGTCTTTTCCGCCCTCTCCGCCTTCTCTTCTGGAGTCCACCCATGAATTTGCTACTTCGCCGCGATCCCTACACGCTCATTGACGAGATGTTTGATGCGTTTTCCAATCGAGCCATGCTGGGCTCGCCCGCTCGATTGGCAGATGGCGCAGCGCTTACACGTGCGCGCCTTGACGTCATTGAGCGCGGTGATGCCTACGAAATCAAGATCGACATGCCCGGCGTCAAAAAAGGCGATATTCAGATTGATCTGAATGACAACCATGTTTCGATTTCGGCCGCCTGCAAGCAAGAGCGCGAAATCAAAGACGATGAGCGCGCGATCTACACCGAGCGCCAGACCGCTCAGTACGCACGCAGTTTCGATTTGCCCCAACCCGTTGTCGAAGACAAGGCCGATGCCATGTTTGAAGATGGCGTTTTGACCTTGAGGTTACCGAAGAAAAAGGCGCAGCAGGGCAAGCGGCTGGCCATTCGCTAGTCCATTCGCTAGTCCACTCGCCAGTCAATTCGCTGGCGATCAAACTATTTGATTCGGGAGCTTTCCCTCATGTTTACTCGGATTCTTGTTCCCACGGACGGTTCTGATCTGGCAAATCAATCCGCTGCCAATGCCATTCAAATGGCCAAAGCGCTGTCTGCCACCGTTGTCGCAGTCTCGATCCTGCAACCGCTCGCTTCGATTCCGTTTTACGAAGGGGTGGGCATCGTGGGCGCGGGAGCCGATGATTTGATGACGGCGCAGGCACGCAAGCGCGCCGATCAGGCTGTTGAAGCAATCGGTGCTGTCGCTCGTGGGGCGGATGTTCAATGCGAACTTCGCGTACGCGAGTCCGATTCAATTGTTCACGGAATTGTCGAAGCGGCCAAGGAATACCGCTGTACTTTGATATTTATCGGTAGCCATGGTCGCCGTGGGCTGACCGGTTTGTTGATGGGCAGTGTGACGCGTTCGGTTCTGGCAGATGCTCATTTGCCGGTTCTTGTGTGGCGATCCTAATCAGACCACTCCCGTCAAGCCCAGGATGGCGCCCGCAGCTAATAACCAGAGCGGATTGGGGTTATGTCGAATAGTCACTAACAGGGCCAAAGCAGCAAGCAGGTAAGAGGTGGTGGCCGAGGTCCCGGTCTCGCTCGCACCTCGAGCCAGCAACAGGCTGCTCGCGGCAACAAGGCCAACGGTCACGGGGACGAGCCCTTGTTGAATGTTGCGAGCCCATGGTGCCTCGGCAACGCGGTCTCTTAGCGTCGCAACGCCCCCAGCCAATAGCGCCGAGGGCAGGCAGATCGCGCTCAGACTAACAATCGCCCCCGGTATGCCAGCGACTTGCCATCCGATCGCAGCCACGATCAGTACGTTCGGTCCTGGAGCGCCCTGAGTGATGGCAAACAAGGTCGTGAACTGGGCATCGGTCATCCAGTGGTAGGTTTCGACGACCAGTCGATGCATCTCAGGCAGTAAGGGGTTGATGCCGCCGACAGCCATTAGCGAGAGCCTGGCAAATACCGTGGCCAGTTCCGCAAGCAGGTTGTTATCCACGTTGTCTGAACGCCAGGAAAATTCCTAGCCCACCGCAAATTAGCAAGGTCGGGAGCAGGTGCCAGCCCAGGACTGTGATTCCCACGATGCTCATCATCACCAGACTGAGTTTGGGAATCCATCGCGTTGCATCGCCTTGGATCAGGGGTTGCGCCATTCGCCAGGCCATCGCGCCCACCAAGCCGGCGGCGACGGCGGCGATGCCGTGCAGTGCCGCAGTGATTTGGGGCACATCGGTGCTTTTTGCGTAAATCGCAAGCAGGCTCAGGAGAATGACCGTCGGCATTGCCAGGATCGCCGTAAATGAGGCGATCGCGCCGGGGATTCCCGCAAACCGCAGTCCAATTGCGACGCTAAGATTGACGATATTCGGTCCTGGCAGCAGCTGGGCGATCGCCAAATCCTGGCTAAACGCCTCTTCAGAAAGCCAGCGCCTCCGCTCGACAAGAGCCCTGCGGGCAATCGGTAGTACGCCACCAAATCCGGTGATCCCGATCTGCAGGAAGCCAAGGAATAGCTGACCGATCGTCGGTGGGGAGAGTTTCATTGAGGGCTGGGATCCGAGGAGCGGTTGGATCCGGAATGACGTAGCATTAGGAGTTGTGAAATATTCCTCTAAAACCCGCCCATCCGTCGAATTCAAAGGATTCGAAACACCCGCGTTGCGTGCGGTGCTTCGAGAGGCCTCTGCGTCGACGTTGAAGGAAACGCTGGAGAGGATGTGCCTGCAGCAGCCTGATTTTTTTGGCTGGCAGCCGGTCGTGATTGACCTGACACGGCTCGGCGATGACTCTGAAAATCTGGATTGGCCTGCGATTTTGAATGCCTTTCGCTCGGCGCAACTGCATCCCGTCGCTGTTTGCGGCGCGCCAGAGTCATTCCGAGAGAACGCCGATGCGCTTTGCCTCGGATTGGCCGATCTCCCAGATCCAGCACCCTATTTGAGCAGGACCCCAGGCGATGCGCCGGCCCCTCAGTCGGCTGAGACTTCGGCCTCGGCCTCGTCCTCCCCCGCCTCTCGACCGCCAGCGCCTCCGCCAGAGCAATCACTGAAGCCAGCCCAACCGCCCGAACTGCCCCTACTGGATGCGATGATCATCGATCGTCCGATCCGATCGGGCCAGCAGATTTACGCCCGCGATCGCGATCTGATTGTGATGGCCGTGGTCTCGCCAGGCGCCGAAGTGATTGCGGACGGCAACGTGCACGTCTACGGATCGCTCGCAGGCCGGGCGATCGCGGGCGCGCGCGGGCGTCGCGATGCGAGAATTTTTACCCTTGACCTGCGGGCTGAGATCGTGGCGGTTGCAGGGCTTTACAAAACGTTTGAAGAGGGCGTCCCCGAAAACTTGCGTGGCAAACCCGTGCAGATCGCTCTGGGCGCGGAAAACGCGGACGCGCTCGAAATTCGTCCAATTTGAATGGACGTACACGCATTGATCTATCCTTTATTCAACCATTTCGAGAAAGTGTCAGCATCATGAGTCGAGTCATCGTCGTCACCTCCGGCAAAGGTGGCGTGGGTAAAACCACTACGTCTGCCAACCTGTCTGCCGGGCTCGCCTTGCGTGGCAAAAAGGTCGTTGTGATCGACTTCGACGTCGGTCTTCGTAACCTTGACCTGGTGATGGGTTGCGAGCGTCGGGTCGTCTACGATTTCGTCAACGTCATTCAGGGCGAAGCGACTCTGAATCAGGCGCTGATCCGCGATAAAAATGTCGAGAATCTGCACATTCTGCCGGCCAGTCAGACCCGCGATAAAGATGCGTTGACCGAAGCGGGCGTCCAGAAGGTCATTGAAGATCTGAAGGAAATGGGCTTCGATTACATCGTCTGTGATTCGCCCGCTGGGATCGAATCAGGGGCTGTCATGGCCTTGACCTTTGCCGACGATGCCATTGTCGTGGTGAACCCCGAAGTGAGTTCGGTGCGGGATTCAGATCGCATTATCGGGATCATCCAGTCCCGTTCACGTCGGGCCAAAGAAGGCCAGGACCCGGTCAAAGAGTATTTGCTCGTGACTCGATACTCGCCACGCCGTGTCAAGGCTGGCGAGATGCTGAGCCACGGCGACATTCTCGAGATTCTCAAGGTGCCGTTGATGGGCGTGATCCCCGAGAGCCAACGGGTCCTGGAGAGTTCCAACCAGGGTCTGCCGGCGGTTCATCAGAAAGAAACCGATGTCGCTCAGGCCTATCAAGATGCGATTGATCGTTATCTGGGTAATGACTTGCCGCTGCGATTTGTCGATGAGGAAGACAAAGGGTTTTTCCGCCGACTGCTGGAAAGCGTCGGGGTTGGTGGTTCAAGCAAATCTGCCTAAGCGGGAAGGGATCCACCGTGTCATTTCTTGATTTTTTTACCAAGCGCAAGCCCGCAACGGCCAATCTGGCCAAAGAACGCCTGCAGGTCATCATCGCCCGCGAGGGAAATCGCTCGAGCAATCCCGAGTTGATTCAGCAGATCAAGCGGGCAGTACTCGAGGCGGTGGGCAAATTTGTTCAGGTCAGGCCCGAAGACATCGCGATCGAGGTCGAAAATCAGCGCGATCTCGAGGTTCTTAGTGTCAGCGTCACGCTGCCCGACGGGCGTTCGATCGGTATTTGAATGTCAGCCCCCCTTTGTACCGGGGGGCTCCATTACTGACTACCGACTAATGATTAACGGATGCCGAAGACCGAGCGATCGTTCTTGATGGCAATGACCTGAAAGTGCGGCGCAAATTGCGCCTCTGGAACGCCAAACGCCTGCAGAAAGCGTCCAAAGAGAGCCTGTTCCTGCGGGGCTGCGCTGCCGTCCGCGAGCAATGAGTCGCACAGATTGATCAAAATGCAGAGCTTCTGGG
>RFVZ01000105.1 GCA_009922405.1 Betaproteobacteria bacterium | reverse complement strand
GGCGTACTGGGCCGCATTGGTGTCCTGAACCTCGTCGATTAACAGGTAACGAAGACGCCGCTGCCAGCGCTCGCGGACCTCCAGGTCGCGCTCCAAAATCCGTACCGGCAACCGAATCAAGTCATCAAAGTCGACCGCCTGATAGGCTGAGAGCGTTGCAGCATATTCCCGATAGGCGCGGGCGGCTGCCTGGTCGCGATCCCCAGTGCTGCGTGCCACCGCCTCATCGGGCTCGATCAGGCCATTCTTCCAGAGCGAAATCTGCGACTGGACGGCTCGGGCCAACACGCGGTCGGTCGTCCCGAGCGCCTGAGTAATCACCCCTAACGAATCGTCGGCCGCAAAAATCGAAAAGCCTGGCTTGAGTGCTGCAGCCTGCGCTTCGGTTCGTAAAAAATGCACGCCCAGCGCATGAAACGTTGAGATCAGTGGCTTGCGCCGCCCCTCAATCGGGGTCTGGACGAGGGTCCGGGCGCGCTCCAACATCTCGCGCGCTGCCTTGTTGGTAAAAGTAATCGCCGCGATCGTGGGCGCAGCCACCCCACACTCGTCGATCAGATAGGCCAGTTTGCTGGCGATCACCCGTGTCTTCCCGCTGCCAGCACCCGCAAGAACTAGGCAAGGGGTCTCAAGATGACGCACGGCCTCGCGCTGGGCCGGATTTAGGGCAGCGGAGGTCATCGATTAGATCGCAAGGGGATCAACTTCCAAATGCCAGTGCACCTTCGAATGCGCACTGCCGAGGGCCCGTAACGCGGGCAAATTCCGAACCAAGAGGGCCTGTAGAGTCGGCCGCGATGACGATTCCAAAAGCAATTGAGCCCGTTCTCGCCCAGCCAACCGAGCCATGGGCATCGGCACCGGCTCCGCAATTCGGATCGCCCCGAGGCCGAGGCCGAGGCCCAAGCCGTTGGCGCTTGGGTTAGCAATCGCGTTTGCATTTACGACCCTGCCCGACTCGCAAGGCAACAGGACCGTTTTGGCCAAGGCGAGAAATTCCATTGCGGTCGCGGCCGCGGTCGCATCGGCACACAACAAGGCCTGATGTGCGAACGGTGGCAGATGAGCGGCCTCGCGTTGATGCAGCTCCTCACGGGCGAAGGACGCATAATCCTGTGCCCGCAACGCAGCAAACAAGGGATGCCCAGGCCAACGCGTCTGGATCAAGACCTCCCCGGGCTGTTCGGCCCGCCCGGCCCGGCCCGCGACCTGAAGCAGCGTGGCAAACAAGCGCTCGGGTGCCCGAAAATCATGGGAGTAAAGGCCACTGTCGGCACCCAGGACCACGACCAAGGTCAGGCGTGGAAAATCATGCCCCTTGGCCATCATCTGGGTTCCGACCAAAATATCGACCTCACCCGTGCGAACCGTCAACAGCAACGCCTCGGTCGAGCCGCGACGGCGCGTGGTGTCGCGGTCAATCCGCACGATTCGTGCGGAAGGAAAGCGGGTTGCAATGCTCTCCTCGAGCCGCTGCGTCCCCCGACCCAGCGGCGCCAGGTCAACCTCACCGCACGCGGGGCAGGACCTCGGCACCGCATCAAAATGCCCGCAGTGATGGCAGATTAATTGCCAGCCCCGCGTTGCGGAGTCCATTCGGGCGTGCAAAGCCAGAGTGACTGAACAATTCGGGCAACTCGACACCCAAGCGCAAGATTGGCAGGCCAGCACGGGTGCATACCCGCGACGATTCAAAAAGATCAGCGATTGCTCCCCGCGCAGGAGTCGGGCCTCAATCGCGGCCACGGCTTGAGGCGCAAGGCCCTCTGCGGTCTTTATCCGCGTCATGTCAATGAGGCGAACGGCCGGCAGGATCGACTGAGCAACCGCGCGGCGCGGCAAATCCACCCGTTGATAGCGCCCTGTAGCGGCGTTATGCCAGGTCTCGAGCGATGGGGTGGCGCTACCCAACACAACCGGAATCTGCTCGATCCGCCCGCGCGCGACGGCCAGATCACGCCCTGACCAGCGCGCGCCCTCTTGCTGGCGGTACGACGGATCGTGCTCCTCATCGACCACAATCAGGGCACAACGTGCCAAGGGCGCGAGCACTGCCAGACGGGTTCCGACGACCAGACGCGCCCGGCCCTCAAGCGCTGCGACCCAGGCCGACGAACGCTCGGCCTCGGGCAGCGCACTGTGTAGAACCGCGGGGGGCCATGCCGGGAACCGCGACTGCAGGGTCCGCACGAACTGCGGCGTCAGTGCAATCTCGGGGACCAGGAGCAACGCCTGCGCCAGCGGATCACGTGACAACACCCGGTCGATCGCGCGCAAATAAACCTCGGTCTTCCCGCTCCCGGTCACCCCGTAAAGGAGATGGACCCTGAACCCGCGGTCGAGCACCAAGGACTCGAGTGCGGCAGCCTGATCGGCCGTGAGCTCAGGCACCGGAGCGGGCTCAACCGACCGAGCGGATTCAACAGATTCAGCCGTTTGGGCCCAGGCGGTGCGCGCACGTTCGACTGGGCCACCGCCGCGCGGCTTCTGTGCCCGATAAGCCTGCGCGCTGCGCAGCAAGGCTGGAATCGCCGGGAGCGCCAATTCGCCGAGCCCAACCTGATAGTAGCTCGCCGCGAATTTAACCAGCTCAAGCCACCGGGAAGGCAACGGGTCAAGGTCCAGTAAACATCGGTCAACTGCCCGCAATCGTTCGGGCGCCAGCGCACTCTCGGAAGCCACCGCCGTGACCAGCCCAATCCGTTGCGTGCGGCCCCATGGCACCAAGACGCGGCGCCCAATCGGATCGCCGATCGGATTGCCGATCGGATTGAACTCCGAACCGCCTTCACTCCCGAATTGCGCAGCCAACGGGGTCGGCGCCGAATAATCAAATGGGCCCGGCAACGGGACGTCGAGCGCAACCTGCCAAATGGTTGCCGTCATCGATGGGCTGTGGATAACTTTGTGTGCAAGATGGCACAGATCAGGTTCAAGCCGGCACTGTGCCCCGGCGCCACATCGATCGGAGCGCCAATCGTCCTGAAAAAGATTATTTTAATCATGACGTTAGAACGAATCGACTAAGGTCATTAGGGCGCCGCCTTGAAAACAGGTCCAGCCCGAATCTGTGCATAAACACAAACTTCGCCGTGATGCAAGCCCCACTCGAAGATTCATGACCGGGTGGGTGCCGGTGCGCACCGCGCCCATCTGGACCGCCCATCTGGACCGCCCATTTGGCAGGCCCATTTGGCAGGCCCATTTGGCACGCGGTCAGTGGACTGCGTCAGGCCCCCGGCGCGCGCATCTTCCGGCCATAGGTATGCACCGCATCGACCAACGCCGAAACGGCCTCGGGCCTCGTATGTTGAGAAATTCCATGACCCAGATTGAACACATGCCCAGTGCCGGCCTGCGGCACGCCAAAACTCTCAAAAACTCGAGCCACCTCGGCGCGAATATGCGCGTCCTCGCCCATCAGGGCCATCGGATCGAGGTTACCCTGCAATGCGCAGCGCGATCCAATTCGGGCGCGGGCGTCCGAAAGCTCCGTGGTCCAGTCCAGGCCCACCGCATCGGCCCCGCAAGCCGAGAGTGGTTCGAGCCACTGCCCACCACCTTTGGTAAACACAATTGAGGGCACTCGTACTCGCTGCGTGCCGCTGGGTCCCACACCCCCACCCGCACCCGCGCCCGACCCCACACCCGCAGGTTCGTCGCGCTCGCGCTGCAGCCGTTCAACAACCCGTTGCATTGGGCCTAAGGAATATTTGAGATATTGACTCGAGGTCAGAACCCCACCCCACGTGTCAAAGATCATCACGGCCTGGGCGCCGGCCTCGATCTGCGCGTTCAAATAATCGGCCACGGCTTGCGTGAGCACATCCAGCAGATGCAGCATCAGGTCGGGGCGGCGATAGAGCATCGTCTTGACTTCCCGGAAGTCATCGGTCCCACCACCCTCGATCATGTAGACCGCCAGCGTCCAGGGACTCCCGGAAAATCCAATCAGTGGAACCCGGCCGTCGAGCGCCCCCCGAATAGTGCGAACCGCGTCCATCACGTAACGCAATTCCTGATTCGGATCCGGCGCTCCGAGCGCAAGAATCGAGGCTTCATCGCGCAGCGGGCGGGCAAAACGTGGGCCCTCGCCATCCGCAAAATGCAGCCCTAAACCCATCGCATCGGGTACGGTGAGGATGTCAGAGAAAAGAATCGCGGCATCCAGTGCGTAGCGATCCAATGGCTGAAGCGTCACCTCACAGGCCAACTCCGGGTTTTTAGCCAGCGCGAGAAAACTGCCGGCCCGGGCACGGGTGGCCCGATATTCGGGGAGATATCGACCCGCCTGGCGCATGAGCCAGACCGGCGTGTACTCGGTCGGCTCGCGCAGCAGGGCGCGCAGAAAGGTGTCGTTGCGCAGGGGAGCGTGGATCATCAGCGCGGCAGAGGTGCGGCGTTAGCGCCGCTGCAATCGACGCAACGCGGCGATCTGGGCCACCGCAATCGCCAATTCTGCCTGTGCCTTGGCGTAATCGAGCGTTGCGGCCCGGTTAGACAAAGCTTCTTCGGCCTGACGCTTGGCCTCAAGCGCACGCGGGTGATCAGTGGGGTGTGGCCGGGGAAAATCCCGAGTTCGCCCGACTCGCCAGGAAGCGCCACAAAATCAGCTGGGCCGTCGTAGATCGAGGCCTCTGCACTGACCACGTCGACGTGAATCGTACTCATGTGAGCGTCTTCGCCTTCTCGATGGCCTCATCGATGGTGCCCACCATGTAGAACGCCTGCTCCGGCAATGCATCGCACTCCCCATTGGCGATCATCTGGAATCCACGAATCGTCTCTTTCAGGGTCACGTACTTACCGGGCGAACCGGTGAAGACCTCGGCCACATGGAACGGCTGCGACAGGAAGCGCTGAATCTTGCGCGCGCGCGACACGGCCAACTTGTCTTCCGGCGAAAGCTCATCCATCCCCAGAATCGCGATGATGTCGCGCAGTTCTTTGTAACGCTGCAGCGTCGACTGCACCTTGCGCGTGGTCGCATAATGCTCTTCGCCAATCACGTTCGGGTCGACCTGGCGCGAGGTCGAATCCAGCGGGTCGACCGCGGGATAGATCCCCAGCGAAGCGATATCACGCGACAACACCACCGTCGCATCCAGGTGGGCGAACGTAGTCGCTGGCGACGGATCGGTCAAGTCATCCGCAGGCACATAGACGGCCTGAATCGAGGTGATCGAGCCGACTTTGGTCGAAACGATCCGCTCCTGCAGCTTACCCATCTCTTCAGCGAGCGTCGGCTGATAACCCACTGCCGATGGCATCCGTCCAAGCAGCGCGGACACTTCGGTTCCAGCCAGGGTATAGCGATAAATATTGTCCACGAAAAACAGAATGTCGCGGCCTTCATCGCGAAACCGCTCGGCCATCGTCAATCCGGTCAGTGCGACCCGCAAGCGGTTACCCGGGGGCTCGTTCATCTGACCGAACACCATCCCGACCTTGTCGAGAACGTTCGAATCTTTCATCTCATGATAAAAGTCGTTTCCTTCGCGAGTCCGCTCACCCACGCCCGCGAACACCGATAGACCCGCGTGCTGCTTGGCGATGTTGTTGATCAGTTCCATCATGTTGACGGTCTTGCCCACGCCTGCACCGCCGAACAGACCGATCTTGCCGCCCTTCGCGAAAGGGCAGATCAAGTCAATCACTTTGATGCCGGTCTCGAGCAACTCCACCGATGGCGACAGATCCGCAAACTTGGGCGCTGGCTGGTGGATTGAGCGCCGCTCATCCGTACCAATCGGGCCTGCTTCATCAATCGGGCGGCCCAGCACGTCCATAATCCGACCAAGAGTCGCTGGGCCAACCGGGACCGAAATCGGCGCACCCGACGCATTGACCGGCATTCCGCGGCGCAAGCCATCGGTCGAACCCATCGCAATGGTCCGAACCACGCCGTCACCAAGTTGCTGCTGAACCTCGAAGGTCAGCCCGGCCTCGACGCCGGCATGCTGCGCGCTGTCATCGAGATTGAGTGCCTCATAAATCGAGGGCAGACCCGTACGGGGAAACTGGATATCGACCACAGCGCCGATGCACTGAACAATGTGACCCTGAGAGTGCGTCATCTTGGGAACCTCGTAACTCGTAATGTATTCGGATCGGGGCTATCTGAATCGGGCGTTGGGGCAGGGCAAAGCAGTTTCACACCGCCGCCGCGCCCCCGACGATTTCAGACAGTTCCTTGGTAATCGACGCCTGACGCGCCTTGTTGTATGAGAGCTGCAAATCGCCGATCACTTTCTTGGCGTTATCGCTCGCCGCTTTCATCGCCACCATGCGAGCACTTTGCTCGCTGGCCATGTTCTCAGCCACAGCCTGAAACACGAGCGCCTCGATGTAGCGCAAAAGGAGGTCATCCAGCACCGAGGCGGCGTCGGGTTCGTAGAGGTAATCCCAGGCAAACTCGCGCCGGTCATCCTTTAGATGGTCGGTCGAGAGCGGCAGCAACTGCTCGATCACGGGCTCCTGGCTCATCGTGTTGATGAACCGCGTGTAGGCGAGATAAACCGCATCAATTTCACCCGCCGCGTACGCGTCGAGCTGAACCTTGACCGCACCGATGAGGCGCTCCAGATGCGGAGTATCGCCCAGCCCAATCACCGAAGACACGACCTTGGCGCCCATGCGGTTCATGAAACCCAAGCCTTTGGTGCCGATGGGCGTTAACTGCAGCTTGGCACTCTTGGATTCAAGCGCGCGCATTTTCAGCAACGAGGCGCGCAACACGTTGGTGTTCATGCCCCCGCAAAGACCCTTGTCGGTCGTCACAACGATCAGACCCACCGCACGCGTGTCGTCGCGGTGCGTCAGAAACGGATGACGGTATTCCGGATTGGCCGTAGCAAGGCTCGCCGTGATCGTGCGAATTTTTTCCGCATAGGGACGTGCGGCGCGCATGCGCTCCTGCGCACGCCGCATCTTCGAAGCGGCGACCATCTCCATCGCCTTGGTGATCTTGCGCGTGTTTTGGACGCTCTTGATCTTGGTGCGGATCTCTTTGCTACCGGGCATGGTCAGTACGAGCCGGTTTTCTTGAACGCTTGAATGACGGTATTCAACGTGGCTTCGTCGTCCTTGGACAGGTCCTTGGACGATTCGATCCGCTCGACCAAAGCGCTCTGCTCGCTGCGCAAATGATCACGCAACGCCCGCTCAAACGCTTGCGCACGACCCACATCGATGTCGTCGTAATAGCCGTTGTTGACGGCAAACAACGTCATCGCCATTTCCCAGACCCGCAGCGGCTGGTATTGAGGCTGCTTCATGAGTTCCGTCACCAAGCGACCGCGGTCAAGCTGCTTGCGCGTGGCCTCGTCCAGATCGCTCGCGAACTGGGCGAAAGCCGCGAGTTCGCGATACTGGGCGAGCGCCAGACGCACACCACCACCGAGCTTTTTGATGATCTTGGTTTGTGCAGCACCGCCCACGCGCGACACCGAAATACCCGCGTTGATGGCGGGGCGGATACCGGCGTTAAACAGATCGGTCTCCAGGAAAATCTGCCCGTCGGTAATCGAAATCACGTTGGTTGGAACGAACGCGGACACGTCACCGGCCTGCGTCTCAATCACCGGCAATGCGGTGAGCGACCCCGTTTTGCCCTTGACCGCACCGTGAGTGAACCGCTCCACGTACTCTTCATTGACCCGCGCTGCGCGCTCCAGCAGGCGTGAGTGGAGATAAAACACGTCCCCGGGGAACGCCTCACGACCAGGAGGACGACGCAGCAACAACGAAACCTGACGGTACGCCACCGCCTGCTTGGAAAGATCGTCGTAGACGATCAGCGCGTCTTCGCCGCGGTCGCGGAAGTACTCACCCATCGTGCATCCGGCATATGCGGACAAGTACTGCATGGCCGCTGACTCGGAGGCGGAAGCCACCACCACAATGGTGTAAGCCAGCGCGCCAGTTTCTTCGAGCTTGCGCACCACATTGGCAATCGTCGATGCCTTCTGGCCGATCGCCACGTAGACGCACTTGATGCCGGTATCTTTCTGATTGATGATCGCATCAACCGCGACCGCGGTCTTTCCGGTCTGACGGTCGCCAATGATTAGCTCGCGCTGTCCACGTCCCACCGGCACCATCGAATCGATTGCCTTGAGACCCGTCTGCACCGGCTGAGAGACGCTCTGGCGCGCAATCACACCCGGCGCAACCTTCTCCAAGACGTCGGTCAGCTTCGCGTTGATCGGGCCCTTGCCATCGATCGGCTCGCCCAGCGTATTGACGACCCTGCCCAACAGCTCTGGTCCCACGGGAACGGCCAGAATCCGCCCGGTTGCCTTAACGATGTCACCCTCTTTGATGTGCTCATAGCTACCGAGGACCACCGCGCCGACCGAATCACGTTCCAGATTCAGCGCAAGACCGAAGGTCTCGCCCGGGAATTCGATCATTTCGCCTTGCATCACGTCCGACAGGCCGTGGATGCGGCAGATCCCGTCCGTCACCGTCACGACCGTACCCTGATTACGGGTATCGGCATCGACAGCGAGGTTCTTGATCTTCGTTTTCAGCAGTTCGCTGATTTCGGCTGGATTGAGTTGCATCGCAAAACTCCTAGTGCATCAGGGCGCCTGCAAGCTGGGAAAGCTTGCCGCGCACCGAGAGGTCAGTTACTTCATCACCGATGCGGATCGACACGCCGCCGATCAGATCGGCATCGACGTCGACCGACACCTTGACCGGGCGGCCATGGCGCTGTGTCAGCACAGTCACCACATCGGCCACCTGGGCATCATT
>RFVZ01000104.1 GCA_009922405.1 Betaproteobacteria bacterium | reverse complement strand
GGTACGGCCTGGGAATACAGCCTTTCCGTGGATGTTCAGGGCCGCGTGGTTGAAGCCGTCACTGGCAAGCGCCTGGTTGATTTCATGCAGGAGCGTCTATTCACGCCTTTGAAGATGACAGATACCGGGTTCCACGTGCCACCGAACAAGATGGGGCGCCTGGCAGAGGCATTTCCGAAAGACCCCGCGACAGGCGTCGATAACAAGTTGATCGACGTCAGCAAAGTGCCCGGCAACGATTCGGGTGGTGCGGGCGGTGTGAGTACGGCGGGCGATTACCTTCGTTACTGCCAAGCGATGCTCAATGGCGGGCAGCTTGATGGCGCCCGAATTCTGTCGCGTTCGACGGTCACTCTGATGGCATCTGATCACCTCGGACCCAACATCAGCACCGCGGTGAACCCCGGGATGTTGCTGCTCGGGACGCAGGGTTACACCTTCGGCCTTGGGTTTCTGGTTCGACAGGCTGACGGACTTGCCGGAGTTCACGGCACACCGGGCGAATTCACGTGGGCTGGTTATGCAGGGACGTATTTTTGGGCCGAGCCCAAAGAACAAATCTGTGCCGTCTACATGACTCAGGCTCCGAGTCCGCTCCGGGCTTACTACCGGCGGATGATGAAGGATCTGGTGTCACAGGCAATCGTTGATTGATATTTTTTGGGGGAGAACAGAATGAATGCTAAATTTAGAATGAAATCTGTGATGACGGCCAGGCCGTTTCTGCTGACGGCCCTAGCCGCAGCCGTCGCCGGATTGGCCGGGTGCGGCGGAGATGACAACCCCGCCCGCGGCTCGCTGATCGACTCGCCGGTGGTCCTCGCGACTCTGCCAAAGGCGGCGATCGATGCGGGACCGTTCAAGGCGTTGACCGGCGCGGCGAAGTGCGATGTAAAAGTCGTCTCGCTCAACTACAACACCATTGGCGTATCGGGTGAGTTGAGCAATGCGTCCGGCGTCATGCTTGTGCCTTCTGGTACCGATTGCACGGCACCGACTGGTCTCGTCGCCTATGCCAAGGGCACCGACGTTCAAAAGCCACGTACGCTTGCTAACCCTGCGGACGGCGAGACCTTCTTGCTCGCCGCCATGTATGCCGCCCAAGGGTATACCGTGGTGGCGACGGATTACCTCGGATTTGCCAAGTCCACGTACTCGTACCATCCCTATCTGCATGCCGATAGCGAGGCGAGCTCCGTGATTGATTCGATCCGCGCGGCCCGCAGCGCCGCGTCTGGAGTCGGTTCGACCCTGTCGGGTAAGGTCATGCTCACCGGCTACTCCCAAGGCGGACATTCTTCGATGGCAGCGCATCGGGCGATCGAACGCGACAATGCCGGCGAAATTAATGTGGTTGCTGGAGCTCACCTCGCTGGGCCATACAACATGTCGGGTTCACTTAAGTCGACTGCGGTCATTGCCGGGTACCAGTTCTTTGTGCCCTATCTGGTGACTGCCTGGCAGAAGGTCTATGGGACCGTCTACTCAAAAGTCGGAGATGCCTTTAAGGCTCCCTATGATGGGTACATTGAGACCTTGCTGCCGAGCGCGACGCTGGACTACACCACGCTCGTGACCTCGGGCAAGCTTCCGGGAAAGAACGGCGAGACGCCCACACAGGCGCGTGATGCGCTCTTCCAGAGCGCCTTCATTGCCGATGCGCAGACGAACGCAAATAACGGATTGTTTCTGGCCGGCAAAAAGAACGATCTGCTCGGCTGGAGTCCTAAGTCCAAGCTTCTGCTTTGCGGCGGCGCAGGCGATCCGACGGTACCACCCGCCTTACATCAGGTACCGATGAAAGCCGACTTTGACAGCCGCAATTTGACGAACGTCAGCACGGTTGATGTGGATGGTTTTGTGCAGGCGACCTACGGAACAAACGGTAAAGCACCGACTGATCCGACATCGGCCGCGTTTGCAAATTATTACGGCAACTATCACGGCACTTACGAGCCGCCTTTCTGCCACGCGCAGGCAAAGGCACTTTTTGATACGGTGAAATGAGCGATCATTGATTGATTCAAATTGAGTCGAATCGTCCGGGCACTGCGACAATGCCCGGATGACCGAATCAAGCTCTCCAAATTCCAGTACCGGGCCGTCGTTCGCGACGCTCGGATTGCCGAGCCCCATGTTGCAAAATCTCGAGCAACTGGGCTACCGGCACATGACGCCCATCCAGGCGGCGTCGCTCCCATTGACGCTGGCTGGCCATGATCTGATCGCTCAGGCCAAGACCGGAAGCGGTAAGACCGCAGCCTTCTCGTTGCCGTTGTTGTCCAGGCTTAAGGTGCAGCCCAGCACCGGTGTGCAGGCGCTGGTGCTATGTCCCACCCGAGAGCTCGCCGATCAGGTTTCCCACGAACTGCGGCGCCTGGCGCGCGCCGAAGACAACATCAAGGTCCTCACGCTCTGCGGTGGCTCGCCGATCCGGCCGCAACTGGCGAGTCTCGCCCACGGTGCACACATCGTTGTTGGCACGCCCGGTCGCATCCTCGATCATCTGAGCCGGGAGTCACTGGCGTTGAGCGCTCTCAACGCGCTGGTTCTCGATGAGGCCGACCGGATGCTGGACATGGGGTTCGCAGAGGATATCGCGGCGATCATCCGCCGTTGCCCGCCAACTTCGCGGCGCCAGACGCTCTTGTTCTCGGCGACTTATCCTGACAATGTGGCGAAAATGGCAGCGCGTTATCTGCGCGATCCGAAGGAGGTCCGTTTGGCTGAGCGCCACACGGCGGACCGGATCCAACAGCGCTTTTATCAGGTGACAGACAACGAACGCCTGCACGCGGTGGGGATTCTGCTGAATCACTTCCGTCCTGAGACAACACTCGCCTTCTGTAATACCAAGCAGCAGTGTCGAGACCTTGTGGAGGTGCTGCGCGCTGAGGGCATTGTCGCGCTCGAGCTTCATGGCGATCTTGAACAGCGCGAACGCGACCAGGTTCTGGTTCAGTTCGCCAACCGCAGCTGCAGTGTTCTGGTTGCCACCGATGTCGCGGCTCGCGGGTTGGACATTGAGCGCCTCGAGGCCGTGATCAATGTGGATATCACCCCCGAGATCGAAATGCATACCCACCGAATTGGCCGCACGGGACGGGCGGGGGAAAGCGGTTTGGTCTTCAGTCTCGCGAGTCTGGATGAGATGGGGCGGGTTGGTAAAATTGACGAGATGCAGGGTGTAGAGAGTGTCTGGCACCCATTGGCCGACCACGAGCGCACTCATCCTGGCGCGGACGAACGGTCGACAGAGCCCTTGTCCCCACCCATGGTGACCTTGCAAATCCTTGGTGGGCGCAAAGAGAAAATTCGTCCCGGCGACGTCTTGGGCGCTTTGACCAAAGACCTTGGCCTCGACGCAACTAGCGTGGGCAAGATCGACATCAACGAATTTTCGACCTATGTTGCCGTGCGGCGTGATGTGGCGGATGAGGCGTTGAAGGGACTAAATGCCGGTCGTGTCAAAGGTCGATCGGTCAAGGTCAGACGACTTTGAATCGATCGGTTGAGGGTGACGCGTCGAGCCCGACCGACGTTGTCCTGCTCGGGGTGGTGGCACTGATCGTCGCCATGGGGATCGGACGGTTTGCCTTTACGCCAATCCTGCCTCTGATGCTGCGTGACGGCACTTTGGTCGCCACGGATGGTGCGCAATGGGCCGCCGCCAATTACCTGGGCTACCTCCTTGGTGCGTTAACGGCGCGGCGCTTTTCTCTCAGCCCGATGTTCGGCCTCAAGATCGCCCTCATCGGCATTGTGCTGACCACCTTCGGGGTCGGCGGGCTGGATGGCATTGCGTTTCGAGAGGGTGCGGATTTCTGGGTCGTCGCTCTGCGCTGGGGTGGGGTAATTCTTCGGGTATTGAGCGGTGTTTTTAGCGCCTGGGTTCTGGTCTGCGCCAGTAGTTGGTGTCTGGCGGAGTTGGCCCGCAGGCAGGCCGCTCAGGCCGGGGCCTGGATCTATACGGGCGTTGGTCTCGGAATCGTCATCTCGGGCACCCTGACCTGGCTGGGGGGGCGTCAGCCGGCGCACTGGTTGTGGCTCGAGCTCGGCGTGTTGTGCGCCTTGGGGGCAGGATTTGTGATCGCCAGACTGCCCACAGGGCGAATGGTCCATCCGCAGAACCCGGTCATTCCGAATCGGCAACTGGCTGACCCAGAACAATCGAGTCAGGCCCCCGGGGGAGACCCCAGACAGGCTCCGCCGGTCGGCACCGGCGGTTGCTGGGATTTCATTCTGTGCTACGGAATCTTTGCGTTTGGTTATATCGTTCCTGCTACGTTCTTACCCGCGATGGCGCGGCAACTTGTCGATGATCCCCTGGTGTTTGGCCTGACCTGGCCAATATTCGGGTTGGCGGCCACCGCATCGGTCGCCGCGGCCGCACGCTGGTTATCGGCCTGGCCGCGCCGAACTGTCTGGGCGGTGGCCCAAGGCGTACTCGCGCTCGGAGCTGCCTTGCCGCTCTTCACGCAAGCCCTCTGGGGTTTGGCGCTCGCGGCGTTGCTAGTCGGTGGAACCTTTATGGTGATTACCATGGCAGCACTTCAGCTGATTCGCGAACGGGCCGCCGCCAATCCGACGCCTTTCCTTGCAAGGATGACGATTGCATTTGCGACTGGACAAATACTAGGCCCGTTGCTGGTTCGGTTGATCGGTGAGAGCCGCGTAATGGGCTTTGATGCGATCGGCCTTACGACAGTTACTGCGGCTTCGATGCTTGCGTTGTCTTCGGTCTGGCTGTGGCGTGACAATGTTCTCGGGGAGTGAAGATGTTTATTTCAATACGGGTCCTGGCACTGGTCGCAGTTGCCTTACTGAGCGGTTGCGCCAGCACGCTTCGATCAGATATTTCCGCCTTTCATCGACTCGGCCAGACCGAGAGCCTGGTCACCCAAGATTCCGCGCCTCGTTTCGCAGTGGTTGCAGCTGATTCTGATCAGGCCCAGAGCCTTGAGTTTCAGTCCTACGCCGCCTTGGTCTCTGCGCAACTTCGTGCTCGCCGCTGGGTCGAAGTGCCACCCGACCAGGCATCCCTGCGGGTGAGCTTCCGTTACGGAAGTGGAACCGCCCAATCCGTCGTAATTGGCGATGCGTTTAGTGGGTTTTACGGTAGTTACGGTGTTTGGAGTCGCACGGGACCCGGATTTCCTCGGGGAGCTGCCGTTGGCATGGGGTATCCGATTGCTGCTTTTCCTCGGGACCTTCCTCGTGATGTTCGAGTGATTTACCTGCGGGAACTCTCGCTTCGAGTTGAACGCGCTGCGGTTGGCGGCAATAGCCCGTCGCAGGTACCAGAACGAGTTTACGAAGCAACCGTTCGCAGCCAGGGCAATTCTTCGTCGCTGGCAACGGTCATGCCGGCAATGATTCGAGGCCTTTTTGCCGATTTCCCGGGCCCGAGTGGGGTAGAGCGTTCCGTCGAGGTACCCTTGAATTTTCCTGGATAATTTTTTTTCAACGCGGTGAGTCATTGCTCTGAAGTCATTGCCGAGGTTCGCGGCCACGTGGGTTGCATCACCCTCAATCGCCCCCAAGCTTTGAATGCGCTCTCGTTGGCGATGATCCGAGCCATCACGGCGGCGTTGCGAGCCTGGCAGCGAGATGTGGGTGTTGTCGCGATCGCCATCCGTGGCGTCGGTAAGTCAGCGCCATTTGGTCATTTTTGTGCCGGGGGCGATATCCGGTTTTTTCATCGGGCGGCTCTCAGCGGCGACGCGGAACTCGACGATTTCTTCACTGAGGAGTACGCGCTCAACCACTTCATCCATCGGTTCGAAAAGCCGGTTGTCGTGTTGCTTGATGGCATCGTGATGGGAGGTGGAATGGGCCTAGCCCAGGGCGCTACGCATCGGGTCGTGACCGAAAATAGCCGTCTCGCGATGCCCGAGACGCTCATTGGTTTGTTTCCCGATGTGGGTGGCGGCTATTTTTTAAGCCGGCTCAAAGGCCACCTGGGTGAATGGTTGGCGTTGACGGGCACAGTGGTGGGTGCGGCGACCGCGATCAAGATTGGTTGGGCAGATCGTTATGTTCCCAGTCATCGGTTGGCGCAGCTTTGGGAAGCGCTCGCACAGGCGAATTTGGCGGGCGAGGGGGGCTTGAGTGAATGTCTCGCTGAGTTTGAAGAACCGGTCGTCCCGGTCGATCCCGCGCTGGACTCCCTAATGGATCCGTCCACGGGCCCGACAATCACAGCCTTAATTGATCGCTGTTTTGGTCAACCAACAGTGTCAGAAATCGTTGCAACTTTGGCATCGACAGACCACCCCTGGGCAAAAACAACGCTAGAGGCCCTGGCCAAGCGTTCGCCGCTGATGCTGCACGTCGCCTTTGAGCAAATCCGGCGCGCTCGGGGGATGACCTTGGCGGATGAATTAAGGATGGAACGCGACCTCGTGAGGCATTGTTTCCATCTTCATCACCTCAATCGGCGTGCAGGCCAAACCGAGACGGCCGAAGGCATCCGTGCCCTCGCCATCGATAAAGACCATCATCCGCGTTGGGAACCTGCTGCGCTCACCGAGGTCACGGCGGAGATGGTCGACCCGTTCTTTGTCAGCCCTTGGCCCAGTTGGGCTCATCCGCTACGCGAGCTTCGCGACTGAAGGGGCTTTTTCGGGTGATCAGGCCCCAGAGTTGATCAGGGGTTGCCGAGGTAATCGCGTTTGCCGATTTCGACCCCGTTGTGGCGCAGAATGCAAAAAGTTGTGGTGCAGTGAAAATACACGTTCGGAAGCGCGTGCCCGAGCAGGAATTGCATGCCCTTGTAATGGGTTTCTTTCTCGCCCCGTCGTGTAACGATGTCCTTGTCTTCGGTGCCGTCAATTTGTTCCGGCTTGAAAGTCTGGATAAAGGCGACGGTCTTTGCGATACGTGCCCTCAGCGCGGCGATGGTCTCTTCGTTGTCGACGTCCACGGGGATTTCAACGCCAGCCAGCCGGGCCATAACGCCTTTGGCCGTATCGCAGGCAATCTGCACTTGGCGGGTCATATTGAGCATGTCTGGATAGAGCCGGAAACGGGTCAGCGCAGATTCATCCAGCTTTTTGGCATCGACGAACGCCTGCGCCTTCTCAAGCACATGGCCGAGGTTGTTAAGGGCATTTGTGATTCGGGGCGCGCTTGCCTGGTACATTGAAATCGTCATTGCGGTCTCTTTTGGGTTTGGGTTGCACAGTGTAGGTCCTGTAGGCCCTGTAGGTCCTGTAGGTCGTTCTAACCGTCCTCCGGGATCCTCGCTTGCTCTGTTTTGGTCAGCGCCGATGCGCCCAGCCTTGATTTTCTAACGGAGTTCCCTGATGAAAAAGACCCTGATGACGTCGCTGATGATGGTTTCCATTTCTGTCCTTGGTGTGGCGACGCTCCAAGGCTGTGCGGTTGGACGCGACCAGGAGACCGTCGGCGCCTACATTGACGATTCGTCGATCACTGCGCGAGTCAAGAGCCGCCTTTACGAGAGCAATAAGGTCGACGGCACCAGTATCACCGTCGAGACGCTTAACGGGACGGTCATGCTGTCCGGATTTGCCAAGTCTCCCGACGAAATGGCATCAGCGGCTGAGCTTGCCCGCAAAGTCCCGGGTGTGAAGCGCGTCAAGAACGAAATCTCCGTTCGCGGCTAGGTGAGCCCCTCGCACCGCGGGGCAACCGTGGTGCGAGTCTGGGCGCTCGTTTGGCTTAACGCCTGTGGTGGGTCGGTGCTAGGTGATAAACAGGCGTGGGGATTCGTTCATACCTTGCTTTCAGTTGCAGCGACAAAAACTGCGAATAATGCCGCGACTGGTGGAGATTTCCGCCGTGAAACCACAGTGCCGGCACCTGGGTTGGTTTCCACATGTTGCGAAGCTCACCCTCCCACGGGCCAGGGTCTTTAGGGGTATCCGATCCGAGTCCCCATACTTTTCCGACCCGGTCCGCAATTTCGGGTGAGATCAAATCAGCCAACCAGGCGTTCATTGATCCGTAACCGGTTGCATAAACAATCAGATCGGCGGGAAGTTCTGAACCATCGGTCAACGTGACGGTGCTTGGATTGATGTGCGCGATATTGACGCCACTTCGCAGATGAATCGATCCGTTCGCGACCAACTCCGAGGCGCCCACATCGATGTAATAGCCCGAGCCGCGGCGCAGGTATTTCATGAACAATCCGGATCCGTCCGCGCCAAAATCAAGCATGAATCCGGCTTTTTCAAGGCGCTCGTAGAGGTCCGCGTCACGGCGTTTCATTTCGTCATAAACGGGGACTTGAAAGGGCGCCATGATCTTGTAGGGGATCGAGGCGAACGTCAGGTCCGCCAGATCCGTGGTCATGCCGGATTTGACCGCGGCTTCGGAATACAAGCCACCCAATGCCAGTTCCATCAACGAGTCGGACGGCGCAATATGGGTCGAGCTCCGTTGAATCATGGTCACGTCGGCGCCATGCTCCCAAAGCGCAGCACAAATGTCATGCGCCGAGTTGTTTGAGCCAAGGACCACGCATTTTTTACCTCGATACGCTTCGGGTCCAGGGTGTTTACTCGAATGATGTTGATCGCCCTCGAACTGCTTGGCGCCCTCGATTTCGGGCACGTTCGGATAACCCGAGACCCCGAGTGCAAATACAAGTTGCTTGGGACGCAACGTGAGCGGTTTTCCTTCGCGCTCCACCTCGACAACCCATTCTTGTTGGGCCTCATCAAAATGCGCTTTGCGAGCTAGGGTCGAACCCCAGTAATTCAGTTCCATTACGCGCGTGTACATCTCGAGCCAGTCGCCGATCTTGTCTTTGGGCGCAAA
>RFVZ01000103.1 GCA_009922405.1 Betaproteobacteria bacterium | reverse complement strand
CATTCTGAATTCAGAATGCAATAGACTCCGGTGCGTTTCTCCAGTCTCGAATCGTCCAATCAACCAGCCTCACCGGTATGAGTAATCTCCTCACTGTTGCCGACGCAGTCGCCCGCCACGCGCGGCTCACCCCACAACAGCTGGGCGCTCGTGACTCCCGCCGTCAGATCAATTTCGCGCAATGGCACGATCGTGCGACACGGTTGGCGAACGGGCTTCTTGGGCTGGGCCTGCGGCACGGCGAGCGCGTTGCGCTACTCGCCTATAACCGCCTTGAGTGGATGGAGCTCTATGTCGCGCTGGCGCGCGCCGGGTTGGTCGCTGTGCCGATTAATTTTCGCCTCACGCCGCCCGAAATCGCCTATATCGTGCAACACAGTGGTGCCCGAGCCTGCGTGGTCGAAGACGCGCTTGTCGAACAGATCGAATCCATCGGCGCCGAAATCACGCTGTTGCCCCGCGCGAGAATTTGCATCGGCCCCTCGACAACCACGGGCTGGACCGACTACGAGACGCTCATAACGGACGCGTCAAGCAACGAACCAAGTGTTCTTGTGCGTCCGACAGATACCTGCGCGCTGATGTATACCTCAGGCACGACCGGCCGCCCCAAGGGCGCCATTCGCAGTCATGCGGGCAACACACTCATTGCCCTGGCCACTGCGCTTGCGATGCGCTTCACCCGCGACGACATCGGACTGATGGTGATGCCGATGTGCCATGCGAACTCGCTTTACTTCAGTCACACCTTTGCTCACCTGGGCGCAAGCTGCGTGATCGACGATCGCCGAAGCTTCGAGCCCGAGGCCCTGCTGGCAACTCTGGCGAACGAGAGAATTACCTTTACCTCACTCGTACCGACTCATTTCATCATGATGCTAGCGCTTGCATCGAACACCAAGGCAAGCTACGACGTGAGTCGCGTCGATAAGCTGATGATTTCCTCAGCACCTGCGCGGCGCGAGACTAAGCTAGCGATCCTTGATTACTTTCGAAACGGCAAATTGTTTGAGCTCTATGGCTCGACCGAAGCGGGCTGGGTGACGCTGCTTCATCCAGAGGAGCAGATCGAGCGACTGGGATCTGTCGGGCGCGAGTGGGTCGGCTCAGGGCCAATCCGGCTGCTGGATGCGGACGGCCACGAAGTCGCGGATGGAGAGGTCGGAGAGCTCTACTCACGAACCCCTTACGTGTTTGACGGCTACTGGCAAAACCCCGAAAAAACCACCGAGGCCTTTCGCGGCGATTGGTGTTCAGTAGGCGATCTGGCGCGTCGTGATGCCGACGGTTATCTTTACCTGGTGGATCGCAAAAGCAACATGATTATTAGTGGCGGAGAGAATATTCCCCTGCGTTCGGGACGTCGCAGTGGTCGGGGTACCGCACGACAAATGGGGTGAGGCTGTGCACGCGGTGATTGTCCTGCACGAAGGTGCGCGCATCGAAGCGACTGAACTACTGGAATGGTGTCGCGGCCGTATCGCGGGATACAAGCGCCCGCAGGCAGTTCGATTTATTAACGAGCAAGAGATGCCGCGAACAGCTACCGGCAAGATCCTGCACCGGGTGCTTCGCGAGCGAATGGCAGCCTCTTGAAAGCCATCGCGTCGACTCCCAATCTGGTCGAGCAGGTGCGTAACGCGATCCTCGACGAGGTCACTGCTGGCAAGATCGGTCCGGGCGAGCGCATCATTCAGGAGCAGATCGCACAGGCTCTTGGTGTCTCGCGCCAACCCGTGCAGCAAGCCCTGGCGTTGTTGCGCAACCAGGGCGTTCTGCAGGACGCACCAGGACGCGGGCTGATCGTGACGCCGCTGGATCCAGAGTATGCCCAGCAAATGTATGACGTCCGTGCGGTACTTGAAGGTCTTGCCTCACGACAGGCTGCCGAGAAGAATGCGGCGTTGGCAGCAAAACAGGGTCCTGGCTTGCTCGAGGCAGGACGTAAAGCGGTAGCGAGCGGAGCGGTAGCGAAGATGATCGCCGCCGACATTCGCTTTCATGAGTTTCTTTACACGCTTTCGGGCAATGAGTTGATCGCACCCGCGTTGGCAACTCACCTGACCTATACCCAACGCATGATGGGCGAAGTACTGATCCGCGATGCCAAACCACGCGATATCTGGGACCAGCACGCTGATATTTTGGCTGCTGTAATCCGTGGCGACGGGGTGAGCGCCGAAGCGCTCACGCGTTCTCACATCCAGCAGGCAGCGCGCTTTATGGTCGGGCGCTTTCGCGACGCAGCCCAGTCCTGAAGGGACCCACGTAAACCCGCACTCGGTGCAAATCGCCTTAGGCCTGGATGATGGTCGGGTTTGATTGACGCGGGTTAATGCCTATTCAAGCTGACGCGCAAGGGTCCTAAAGTTAATTGCCTGTAGCCGCGGGCGAAGCACCCGCCGCAAGCAACGACAAAAACGGAGACATTGATGAAGCACCGATTCCTTTCGAACCCCGCGCGAAGGGCGGTTACGCTGCAGCGCGCCGCCTGGGGCACGCGCGCCCTAGCCCTAACCGCCCTGGCATCCTTGGTCGCCTGTGGCAGCGACGCCAAGTTGGACAATCTGGAGATCCGCACCCTGTCGAACCGCGCCGACCTGGTCAGCGGCGGCGATGTGCTGGTGCAGATCGTCCCGCCCGCAGGCGCCGAGGCTGGCTCCGGTCTGGTGGTGCGTGTCGGCACGAAGGACGTGACCAGTGCCTTTGCCCGCCGCGCCGATGGCCGCATCACTGGTTTGGTCACCGGTCTGGCAGACGGCGACAACATCATTAATGCGCAGATGGACCTCACCAAGCTCGCGCAATTGACGGTCACCAACGCGCCGCGTAGCGGCCCGATCATCTCCGGCGCGCAGATCAAGCCTTTCTACTGCGCGACCCCCACGCCGCAGGTCGTCAGTGGCGATACGCCCGCCACGTCGGCTAGCGGCCTGTCGGGCACGCCCGACGCCAACTGCAACATCGCCCCAGAGGTCAAGCTCTACTATCGCAGCACCGCGGTTGGCTGCACCTTTGGCCTCCCCGACCCAGTTTGGAACATCGGTGCTACGGCCACCACAGTGCCTGCGGCGCCGACGCCCGCGACCACCAACTGTTTCAAGCCCTACAGCCTTGGCACGACGCCGACTGATATGGCCACGACGACGACCGACAGCGGCGTCACTGTGCCTTACATCGTGGGGGTGGAACGCGGCACGCTCAATCGCGGTATCTACGACATTGCGGTGCTGGTGGACCCGAGCAAGCCCCGGACCGCTGTGGTCCCGCAGGGGGGTTGGAACGGCAAGGTTTACTACACCTTCGGCGCCAGCACGGGCCAGCCGCGCCGTCAGGTGCGCCCGGCAACGAACTGGACTAGCGCCGATGAGCAGCTCAAGCGCGGCTGGCTCGTGGCCACCAACAGCATGACTGACTCTTCGCGCAACTCCAACCGTGTGCTGATGAGCGAGACGGTGTTGATGATGAAGGAGCTCATCACCGACACCTACGGACCCATCAAGTTCACGATAGGCACTGGCTGCTCGGGCGGTTCGATTAACTCGAACATGAACGCCTCGATCAACCCGGGCCTGTTGGACGGAGTGGTTACGAGCTGCACCTACCCGGACTCTGAGACGACGACTCTGGAGGTCAACGACTGCGTAGCGCTAATCGAGGCCTACCAGAAACCCGGCATGCTGTCGCTTTGGGCCGCCCTGACGCAGGACCAGATCAACGCCCGCAAGGCCGCGATCAACGGCCACGTCGACCAGACGGCATGCCACGGTTGGTACAACGCCTTTGGCAGTAACGGCCGCGCAGGCGTGTACTTTCAGCGTCTGGTGTCCAACAACACGACGGGCGCGATCACTCAGTCACCCACTGCTACCAACAACTGCGAACTGCCCAACAGCGCGGTCTACGATCCGGCCAATCCCACGGCCACGGCGAGCCTGCCGCGATGCAACGCCTGGTCTTGGGCGGAGTCAATCTGGGGCAAGGCCACCGGCACCCCGGCGGCGCGCGAGACGCGCGACAACACCGGCGTGCAGTACGGCCTGAAGGCCTTCATCGCCGGCACCATTAGCGCTGAAGAGTTCGTAATGTTGAACGAGTTGGTGGGCGGGATTGACCGAGACTCCACGCCGCGTGCGGCGCGCTCTACTGCCGACCCGGAGGCGCTGGAGATCGCCTACCGCTCGGGCATCGTGGCCAGCGGTAAGCAGCTGGCTAAGACCGCAATGATCGACCTGCGCGGCTGGGACGATTCCAACGTGCCGGCTAACTTGCCGCCGGGCCTTGCGGCGGGAACGATCCCGATCCATCACCAGTGGTACAGCTGGTCCATACGCGACCGCATCACGCGTGACGCCGGCAATGCGAACAACCAGGCGCTGTGGCGCTTTGCGCGCACCGGCTTGTCAGCGCCGGGCACGCTGGGGTTGGACGCCTTTCTGGCAATGGACCAGTGGTTGACGAACGTAGTGGCCGACACCAGTAGTGCCAGCATTGAGCAGAAGGTGCGCAATGCCCGCCCAACCAGCGGAGCGCGGGATACGCGCGACTTCTGTCTACTGCCCGATGAGGTCGCGCAGACCACGCGGGTACTCGACCAGGCCGTGTGCGATGCCAATGTCTACCTCAAGCCATCCCTGTCTCCGCGCCAGGTGGCCGGTGGCCCGCGCTCGGAGGACGTGCTGAAGTGCCAGCTGAAGCCCATTTCCGCAGCTGACTACGCGCCGGCCGCCCTGAGCGCATCGCAGCTCGCGCGTCTGCAGGCCGTGTTTTCGACCGGCGTGTGCGACTGGAGCAAGCCCGGTGTGGGCCAGCAGGCGGCGGTGAGCCCGCTGACCTTCAAGGGTGGTCCAGGCGGGCAGTCGCTGCCGGCTGCGCCGACCTCAGGACTGCGCTGAACCTGCGCTGAACCTGCGCTGACCGGGCACATCCCGGTCGCGCGGTCCGTCGTAGCGGCTGGCGCTCAGCCGAAAATCGCCACGTTCTGGCGGGCGACCAAAACCGGCGTGCCGTCGTTACTCCAAATGACCGTTTCTTGGGCTGAATAACCCTCACGTGATGTGTCGCAGGTGGCTTGAGCCAACCACCAGCCCGTTGAATTGGACGGATAAGCCTCCAGGACGTCAATGGACCAGGTCAAGGTGCTGATCGGAATGGGCTCTGTGGCCAGAACCAAAGCAGCGGGAGGTGGGGCGTCGGCAAGTGCAAGCAATCGCACCATACTCGTTTCATCACCCACATCGTGATGGCGCAGCCAAACGGACATCGCAGGCCTCGCTCCAGTGGTTCTGGGCATTGCGCCCGCCGCGAGCCGACCATCAAAGTGCCTTGCGAAACTTGGGCTCGCAGTCCAGTTGAAATAGGTCGGGCAGTCGTCCGGTTCTGCTACCTGTGGCATGACAAACGACAGATAGTCGTGTGATGACGGTCTACTTGCGCCAAAACACAGTGTTGATCTGACCGCCAAACCACTGTCGCCCGCCATGTCGCATCCAACGAGAGTGGTTGATTTGCCTTGGCGCAGTATTTGGATGGAGATGTTCAAGTTTCCGGTTGCCGGTCCCACAAAACAGTATTGTGCAGAGCGTAATGGCGGCAGATTCGCAATACTGCGATGGGTGGCTTCGAGGCACAGCGCAGCCGATAGGCCTCCATAGGCCGTTCGGCCTTGCAACCAATCCGGTGGGAGGTTGATGCTGTGGCTGTGGCTGTGGCTCTCGATTTCCTGTTTCATACCAGCTATCAAAGCCGAAAAGGGCGTCATTTCTAATCCAAAAATATCGCGGGTTGTCAGGGTTTGTCCCGCTCACGTTGCTATTGCCACGTTTAGCAGGACCTCCCAGATGGTCGGTGCCATTCACGGCCGGCTGCTCACAGCTTGGGCGACTGCTGGCATCCTTGGTCAGGTGATCGTGAACTATATGCGGGACTACCGGCTCGGTTTGGGTATCCCGCTTGAGCAGGTTTACAACCAGACGATGTACATTCTGGTCGGCATGCTTGTTATCGGGTTGCCCGTAAGGCAGTCGCCTGAATTGTGTGCTAAACAGTATTACCGTCGCAATTTTCAATCCGAAAAGGTCAAATGCTGGACAGCATCTCGTACTGTAGCCGTGGAACGGCCGATTTCGACGGCGAAGCTTTTCGCCAGATCATATCGGTGGCGCGACGCAATAACGCGATCCATGGCATTACCGGGCTTCTCGTGTTCGGCGGTGGTCTTTATTTCCAATGGCTCGAAGGCCCCCCAAAAGCGCTACAGCATGTGATGGCGAAGATCTGCCAGGATCCACGTCACGACAGCCTGGTGATTCTGGGCAACAACTTTAATGAACCCGAACGTGTTTTCCCCAATTGGGACATGGAGCCGGTTGGCCCGGAACAAATCCATGAGGTACTGGTCGACGCGATTGGTAGTATCAAAACTGAAACCAATGGTGCGCTGCTGGAGCTGCTGCTTGATCACATCCGTCGCGTGGATGGGGCTCTTCAGTGATACGAACGTTTCATTGACTCTCTAAAGGACTGAAGTAGTGCACCTGACGACCGACGTCCTTGTGATCGGCGCCGGCGGTGCTGGCATGTATGCCGCGCTAGAAGCCGCACGCCTGGGTGTGAATGTGTTGTTGATCGACCGGAGTCTGATCGGGCGGGGTGGGGCGACCGTCATGGCGCAGATGACGGTTGCGGCTGCCGTCGGTGGTGAATGTCCCGATCACTGGCAGCACCATCTGGTCGATACACTGCGAGCGGGGCGTGGCCTTTGCGATCCAGCGCTCGCCCGAGTGATCTGCGAAGACGGGCTTGAATGTATTTTGGAGATGGATGCCTGGGGCGTCGGTTGGGCACGAAAGGAGGGCCGTTTTACCCAGGTTATGGCTCCCGGACATGATCGGCCGCGCTGCGTTTATGTCGACTTTTTGAATACCGGGCCCGCAGTCTCCAGGATCTTGCGTACGCAACTCATTCGCTCGCCAGGCTCGATTCGACGGGTCGGCGATTTGCTCGTCACGAGCCTCGAAACACAGGGTGGCGGCTGTGTTGGCGCGACCGCGCTCCATTTGTCTTCGGGTGAACTCGTCACCATCGGTGCTGCGGCCACCGTAATGGCCACAGGTGGATTGACGCGCCTGTATCGGCGCAATAGTGCCTCGGCCAATATGGGCGGCGATGGATATGCGCTCGCACTTCGAGCGGGCGCAGCTTTGCTTGATATGGAGTTTGTTCAGTTCTTTCCGATCGGCCATCTTGCGCCCCGAATGATCGGAATGGACCCGATTATGTGGGACCCGTTCCGCTACAAGCTCGGCGGTCGTCTTCTGAACGGAAATCGTGAGGAGTTTGTGCAGAACTACGGCGCTGCTGTTTCGGACAAGTACATCGTGACCCGTGATTTGGCGACGTATGCGATTACGAAGGAGGTCGAAGCGGGGAGGGGTTCTCCCAATGGCGGCGCCTATTTGTCATTTGAGCATCTGAGTGCCGAGGTCTTGCGCGAAGCGTTCGGGCCCGTGATTGATCGGATCGCCAACAATGGTATCGATCTCACCAAGAGGCCAATCGAAGTGGCGCCGATCGCCCACTATCACATGGGCGGTATTCAGGTCGATGCACAGATGAGAACGACATTGGCAGGCCTTTTTGCAGCGGGTGAGGCCGTTGGTGGCGCTAATGGCGCAAACCGGTTATCCGGAAATGCGATCACGGAAGCGCTGGCATTCGGCCGCAGAGCGGGTCGCAATGCTGCTCAGGACGCACTCGCGGGCGGTGCGCTGCGTTGGGATGGCGCAAGGCACGATTCGCACTGGTACACCGACGGACCATCCAGTTTGAACTTCAATCCGGCGCAGATGCTGGTCGAATTACAAGCGCTGATGGCGGACGAGGTCGGCCCGTTTCGGACTGAGGCTGGCCTGCAACGAGCGTTAGACCGACTAACGGCCATGCGCGCTGAGGTCGGCGAAGTGCCGCCAAAAGGAACTGGCGGGCTGGACTGCGTCCGGATCGATTGGTTCGACCTTTTTCAGATGTTGCTCGTGGCTGAAGTGGTGACGCGTGCCGCCTTGCTTCGCACCGAGAGCCGAGGGGCGCATCAGCGCGAAGATTTCCCGGGGCTTGACGATTCTTGGCGGCTCAATCAGGTCGTCAACACAGATGGCAACCAGCTGAATTTTGAGCGACGCCTGGTGCCGGCATCGGTCCCGATCCTCGATCCCGTGGAAGTCGTATGAGCGACCTCGACCGTTCTCAAGTCAACCTCCGAGTCAACCGTCAGGTCAACCTTCGAGTTCAGCGGGGCGCCGTAGGCGAAACCTTGCGGTTCGAGACTCACGACGTCCCGTTCGAGCCGGGGCAGTCCGTACTGGACGCTTTGCGTTGGGTGCGGGCGAACGTGGATCCGAGCCTGGCAATTCGATATTCCTGCATCAATGCGAATGCCTGCAAGGAATGCATGATGAGGGTCGACGGCAAGACCGTCTATGCCTGCCTGGCAAAGTTGGAGGCGCGGGAGATGGTGGTTGAACCCTTGCCCAACAAGCCGCTGGTGAGGGATCTTGTGACCGAGGTGGCGCCTTCGGACGAGGAGCTGCATCAGCGCTGATCGAGGAGCCTGCGCCTCAGGCCGTGCCGACGACTCCACCGTCGCAGGCAATCGTCTGGCCCACGATGTATTCACCCGCGCGCGAGCACAGGAAAATGGTAAGACCCGCGATATCCTGGGCGGTGCCTACTCGTCCGCTTGGATTGGCTTTGCCGACCTGATCCCAGTTCACACCCTCGGTTTCGCCGCCAAAGCCGATACCTGCAAGAAAGCTCTCATCCCATGATGCGATTTGAA
>RFVZ01000102.1 GCA_009922405.1 Betaproteobacteria bacterium | reverse complement strand
GCAACGCTGGCCAGGTACCAACCTATCTCATGACGCTCGTTCTTTCGGTGCTCGCCGCGATCGGAATCGACAAGTTCTTGCGCTCACGTTACGGCTTGCTCACGAAGGCATTGCGTGACAATGAATTGCGGGTCGAGTATCTCGGCCAATCGGTTCGCCAACTCGTTCTGCTGAATTACATTATTGCTGCTGGACTCGCGGGGCTTGCCGGCGTTCTCTCCGCTGTTGCCGTCGGTCATATCGGCCCTGAGATGGCCTACTGGACCACCTCGGGCGAATTCGTGTTCATGGTCATCCTAGGCGGACTAGGCCATGTTGCGGCCGCGTTCATCGGTGCTGGCGTCCTGTCTGCCGTTCAGGCGGTGGCCTATGCCGTCGCCCCGAACAGCTGGCAATTCATTGTGGGTGCCAGTTTGCTGGCCTGTATCGTGTTCTTGCCGGAGGGGCTCTGGTCGCTCCTGAAGCGTGTTGGGAGACGCGCATGACCACCGCACTCTCAACCCAGGGCCTCTGCCGCAGCTTTGGTGCGGTCAAGGGCGCAGACAACATCAACGTCGAATTTGAGGCGGGGACAGTCGTTGCACTCATTGGCACGAACGGCGCTGGAAAAACGACTTTTCTGAATCTCGTGACGGGGTACCTTAAGCCCGATTCGGGCAGTGTATTCTTGGGCGAACGCAACATCACCGGAATGGAGCCGCGCGACATTACCCGCCTAGGCGTTGCCCGTTCATTCCAGATTCCACAATTGTTCGATCAACTCACGGTCGATGAAAACCTCGAAGTGGCCGAAATCATCGCCCGTCATGCTTCCACCGCGAGTCAGACCAAAGAGCTGTCCCGCGTCCGTGCATTGGCATTAGAGCGTTTCGGTCTGGTCCCGCAGCGCGATCAGCTGGCGAAAACCCTGCCCGGTGGCGCCCGCAAACTCCTCGACATCGCGATGGCCGTGGTGTCCCACCCGAGCGTTCTGGTCCTCGATGAGCCAACCAGTGGCGTAAGCGCCGAAGAGAAAGAAAGCGTCGTTGAAACGGTGATCGAACTCGCCCGGGGGCTCAACGCAATGACACTATTCGTTGAGCACGACATGGAAGTCGTGGCGCAGTATGCAGACCGCGTACTCGCTTTTTTTGAGGGTCGGATCATTGCAGATGGCACGGCAGCCGAGGTGCTTGATTCGCCTGAGGTCCGTCGCCTGATTGTCGGCACAGCCCTGGGAGCAGACGGTCATGCTTGAAGTGCAAGGGATCTCAGTTCGCAGAGGCAGCGTTGAAGTCGTTCGAGATGCGAGCTTCAAATTGGGACGCGGCGAATTCATTGCCCTGGTTGGCCGCAACGGTGCGGGCAAAACCTCGCTCATGAAGGCGATTGCAGGGCTGCTGCCGAGTAGCACTGGCCACATCAGAATGAATGGTCAAAGCCTCGATGCGATGCCGGCCCACCAGCGGATCCGGTTGGGAATTGGCTACATGCCTGAAGACCGCCGTTTGATCCCCGGGCTCACGGTCGAGGAGAACATCAGCCTCCCCTGCTGGACCCGAAACACCCCCGATCTGCCAGCGCGCCTGGCCGAAGTGTTCAAGTGGATTCCGGAGCTCGAACCCATGGCTCAGCGCCGCGCCTTGGAGCTCTCGGGAGGTCAACAAAAACTGGTCGCCCTCGCCCGCGCCTGGGTTGCCGACAATAGCCTATTGCTGCTCGATGAACCCTTTGAAGGCGTCGCGCCCGCACTTTGTCAGCGACTGATCGAGGTGATTCGAACCTTGCGTCAGGCAGGCATGGCGGTTCTACTTTCAGAATCTGAATTCAAGCATTCACGTGGCTTGGTGGACCATGTTCTGCCGATCGACCGCGGCGTCTTGCAACCTGTCGTGCCGGGCAAGAACGCTCATTAACCGGGCAGGATACCCGCGGCTCGGTATTGATCCCAAAGCCTGAAGAACATGGCTTCGGTGTCTTCAAATTCATAAAATCCATAACGACGACACTTCCCCGTGTGGGAGATGATGTCGAAGTCGGAAGCGAAGACGAAGTCGCCGTAACCCCACGACACGAGATCCGGATATGAAGTTGCGCGCAACCCGTAACGGGCAACCATCTGATCCCAAATCGGCCCCTTGTCAGCCATTGCCTGGGCGAGTCGGATCGGGCGTCTCGGTGCGAGTTCCATGCCCCAGTACTGCGCCATCTTTGGCCAGAAATTTTCCCAGCGAATCAGATCTCCATTCGTGATGTTGAAGGCCTGGTTCGCACAACTGGGCTCGGTCGACATCCAAACCATCGCGCGCGCCAACAGCGTCGCATCGGTCACCTGATACAGCGCGTGGTAGTTCGCAGCTGACCCCGGGAACTGCAAGGGCAAGCCGAGTTCACGCGACAGCGCGGCGTAAACGGCTAAAACCATCGGTAGATTCATCGGGCTACCGACGCCATCGCCACAAATCGCATGGGGGCGAGCCGAAGAAATCGACCAACGCTTGTAACGAGAAGCCTGCGTCAGATAGTCCCATTGATTGTAATAAAAATTCGGGGGCATGTGCCTTGGGTCATCTTCGCGGGCCGGCGTCCGGAAGGTCCCGTGATGGTTACCGTACCACTTGGTGCCATGCATCACATGGACATGCTCAAGCCCCAAGGCGACCGGGTCAATCGCCTCGATCAGATGGCTCAGCATGGCAGTGTTGTCATTGACCCAGGCCGCTGAGTCAGACCGTTCAACGTAGGCTGCATGAAAGACGTGCGTCACCGCAGACAGTCGATGGGCCTGCCTTGCGCAATCCGCAGGATCGAGCAGATCGATCGCCAAGTGGACGTAGTCACCCTGCAGAGCAGGCGAGCGCCGCGACACGGCGAAGATATCCCACCCCCCAGTTTGCAAGAGATGAGCCAACAGATTTCGCCCAACCACACCGGTCGCGCCCGTAATCAGAGCCACCCGTTTGGTCACGGCTGCCCCATCGTCAAAACCACTTTACCCACCGCCCGTCCGGTCGCCACCAAGCCAAGGGCCTGCTCGAACTGCTCCAGCGGAAACACTTGCATGACGTGTGGTCGGATCACGCCCCGCGCGTAGAGTTGTGTGAGTTCTTGTTGCACCTCGGCAACCCGGTCTGGGGTGCGTTCCCGATAATCACTCCACTGCAAACCGCTAGCCGTTATGTTCTTGACCAGCAGATAGTTCGCTTTAATCTCGGGGATCCGCCCTGCGGCAAACCCGATGACCACCATCCGGCCACACCAGGCGAGCGCGCGCAGCGCACCATCGAACACATCGCCGCCGAGTGTATCGAGGACCACGTCCACACCCTGCCCCGCATTGGCCGAATAAACCTGTTTGCGTACGCTTTCGCGAAGATCTGGTTGAGCAAGATCAATCACCGCGTCGGCACCGTGTTGTCGAACCAGGTCCGCCTGCAGCGGCGCGTTGACAGCGGCCAACACGCGCGCGCCCAATCCTTTCGCGATCTGGACGGCTGCCAGCCCGACGCCGCCAGCCGCACCCGTAATCAGCACCGTTTCGTTGCGACGGAATTGCCCACGATCAACCAGCGCGAAATACGCCGTTTGGTACACAAGACCCATCGCTGCCGCATCGACGAACGACATGGCATCAGGAATCGGATGCACCCAGTTGGATGGCGCACAAACCTGACTGGCATAACCGCCGTGTTCAAGCTGAACAACAACGCGATCGCCGACCCGCAATGATGGTGATCGCGGATTAACGGACAAGGTCGGCGATGAGGTCGGCGATGAGGTCGGCGATGAGTCCGCGGGTGGGTTTGCGTCCTGAATCGCCGGCCCGATTACACGCACCACTCCGGCTGCATCCTTGCCGGGTGTAAAGGGTAGGGGCGGCAAGATCTGATACCGCCCGCTGATCACCAGCAGGTCAGGGTAGTTGACCGCTGCCGCATGCACATCGATCAACACCTCGCCCGGGCCCGGGCTGAGGTCATTACAGGCTTCAATTCGATGCAAGCCTGGCGAATCGTTTGAACCAGGAGTACTGATCGGACCAAAGGACCGGATCATGACCGCCTTCATGACGATGCAAGCAGATTTTGACCCTCACCGAGGCTCGGATAACCTTGCGTTAAGGCGTCACCCCGGAACTGCCGGTCGATTGGGACCGGAAGCGCAGGAATCTGCCGACCCGACCCGTCATCGAGTTTTGCTGAGAACAGTCCTCGGTGCTGGAAATGTGGGTGCTTCACGGCCTCTTCGAGCGATCGTACGGGCGCGACGCAAACGTCCCGGCCCTCAAATTGAATTAACCAGTCGGCCTGGGCGCGATTCGCGATGATCGCGGCGATCGCCCTACGGGTGGCCTCTGGGTCGGTCGAATCGTCGAGCAATTCAGGAGCGCCAATACAGTCGAGAAATTGGATCCAGAATTTTTGCTCGAGTGGTGCGCACGCGAGGTGCTGGCCGTCGAGCGTTTGGTAAACCTGGTAACGCGGGCTTGCCCCAGTGACAAGGTCAGACCCCGGCGTCGGCCAGTGCCCAGACGAAAACCCATTGCCCAAGCCCCAGTACATGAGCGGGAACAAATGGTCGGCCATCGCGATATCCAGGTGACAACCATGGCCTGTCGAATCCCGCTGACGCAAGGCCAACAGAATATTCATCATCGCCGGATAAGCCCCACCCGCAAGATCTGCGATGAGCGCCGGTGGTAATCCCGGGGCTCCGTCATGCCCTGCGGTCAGGCTCAGCATCCCGGACTCGGCGAGATAGTTCAGGTCATGGGCAGCCACTTGGGCGAGTGGACCGTCCTGGCCAAACCCCGAAATCGAACAATAAATCAGCCCCGGACGGATCGCGCTGAGGGTCTCGTACCCCAGACCCAGGCGCTGCATCACACCCGCACGAAACTGCTCGACGAGGACATCGGCATCACGCACCAGTTCGATCGCCTGCTCACGCCCCGAAGCCTGTTTTAAATCCAGAACTATCGATCGCTTAGAACGATTCAATAATCCAAAATTAACGCTGTCCGATCCAAAGCTGGGGGCATAGGTTCGCATCTCATCACCCTGACCCGGACGCTCGATCTTGATGATCTCCGCCCCAGCCTCAGCAAGCAACAGCGTGCACATTGGACCGGGTAACAGCGTACTGAAGTCGAGGACGCGAATACCGCTCAGAGGGCGACTCAAGGGGCGACTTTGCCGGCCATCTTGCGAACGATCTTGCGGACCATCCATCATCGTTCGGTCCGCTGTTTGGCAACCTGCGCGCGGCGGGCTGGGAAGTACTGTTCTTGGCCGAGCGCCACGTGCAAGGCTTCCGAAACATCATGATGTTCAGCCAACCCGGTGCGCTCGAGCAGTGCGATCGGACCCTCGGGATAGCCCAATCCAAGGCAAAGGGTCTTGTCCAGATCGACTGCACTCGCCAGTCCTTCGTCCAGACGGCGTAGGGTGTCGTTGAAATAGGGTCGAATCAGCCGGTTCACGATCCGTCCCGGAAAATCACCACAGACAGCGACTTTGAGCCCTACGGACTCAAACACCTGGCGTGCCGCCTCAAGCGCCGCAAGGCTAGTGCCAGGTTGACGAACAATCTCAACCAAAGCCGTTGGATCGCCCTTCCCGAGTCGAAAGCGGGCGAAGCCCACCACGTTACTGCCCTCCGAGCCACTGGATTCACTGGTGTGAACGCCGAGGCACTCCGTGCCCAGTTCAATCGCCACAAAGGGCGCCGAACGGGTAGTCGCCTGATGGGCGCGATAGGCGTAGCCGGCTCCAAGACCGACAACGATCCAGGCATCGCCTTGGCGGTCGGCCCGCGCAATAAGCGGATGAGGGTCTGGGAATGAAGCGCTCGGTCCGGACTGAATGATTCGATAACTAGTCATGCGGTCAGGCTCCGAAAATCTTGCGATCGGCATAGACATGGAACCCACGCCCAGTCTTTTTACCGAGATGCCCTGCCGCGATCATGCGTCGGACCAAAGGAGGACAAGCGGCCCGCGGCTCGTGCGTGACCCCATGCATCGCCTCGCAAAGCAGTTTCTGGGTATCCATTCCGACCAGATCCAGCAGCTCGAGTGGTCCCATTGGATACCCCAGCGCGGTCTTGATCGCCAGATCAATATCGGCTGCCTCGGCGACGCCCTGCTCGACCAAGCGAATGGCATCGTTGTTGAAAGGGATCAGAAAATAATTCAGGATGAAGCCGGGACTATCCTGCGTTTTCACAGAAAGGTGGATTCGCTGGTGTTCAGCCCCGGCGACATTTCAACCAGTTTCATGAGTTGCGCAGGCAAGCAAAAGTGCATGCCAACAAATCGATCAGCCCGTCCAGACCCCCCGGCAATCTCGGTGATTGAAATCGTTGAGGTGTTGCTCGCAAAGATCGTACGTTCCGGGCAGATCGTGTTCAGTTGACTAAACAATTCGTGTTTGACGTCGAGGCTCTCGAAAACCGCCTCGATCACGAGATCACAATCCGCCAAATCTGCCAGCTGGGTCGTACCAGACCATTGCGCCATGATTTGGGGTAACGCGTCGGCGGCCAGCTTGCCGCGTTCGACCGATTTGCGCAGAAACCCCTCGGTCTGCTCTCGAGCTCGGGCTAACGCGTCCTCTCTGACATCGAACACCCGTGTACGAAAGCCCGCGCGGGCTGCAACGATCGCGATGCCCGCCCCCATCGTTCCGCACCCAGCCACCCCAATCGTTTTAATTTGAATCAAGATTGTCTCCTGAAGCTTGTAAATAGCCGAGTGATGGCTATGGTTGTTTTGTCAGAAAACTGCGTCCAATCAGTTGTCGGTGAACCTGATTGGTACCCTCCCAAATCTGGGTGATTTTGGCGTCGCGCATGCACCGCTCGACCCGGTAATCCTTGCAGTAGCCATAACCGCCGAGAAGCTGTACCGCGTCCGTACTGGCGCGCATTGCCAGATCGGAGGCACGCAATTTCAGAATCGACGCTTCGATGCCAAAGTCGGTTTCACCCGCCTCAACCCGCTCGCCGATTTGCCAGAGCCAGGATTCAACCAAGGCGAGATCGGCCGCCAGATCAGCCACCATGAACTGAATGCCCTGGAATTCGAGGATCCGTCGACCCGACTGCCGTCGATCATTGATGTACGCAATGGAATCTTCGAACGCGGCGCGGGCAATCCCAAGAGCATGGGCAGCCACGCTTGGACGGGACTTATTCAAGGATGCGAAAAGAATCTTCAGGCCATCACCCGGCTCGCCGATGAGATGGTCCCGCGGCACCCGGCATTGATCGAACGCGAGCGTTGCCGTGCTCGAAGCACGGGTGCCCATTTTGTCCTCAAGTCGAACGACCGAGAGGCCGGGTGTCCCTTTTTCGAGAATCAATACAGAGATGGATTCCTTCGCACCGACAATGCCGTCCCACTTCCCGAAAAGCAGATAGAGATCGGCGACATCACCATTCGTGATGAAGGTCTTTCCGCCGGTGATGACGATCTCATCGCCTTCCTCGCGAAAAGTTGTTCGCATACCGGTCGCATCGGAACCTGCGCCCGGCTCCGTAATGGCCAAAGCGCCAAGTCCGCCTTCTGCAATACGTGGCAAAAACCGCTGCTTTTGAGCCTCGGTTCCCCAATCAATCAGCGGCTTCATGCCGTGATAGTTGGTCGCCCAAATGATGCCCGTCGACGCGCAGGCCTGGCTAATTTCGCGTACACAAGCCAGATACGCGTTGAAACTGAGCGGCGCCCCCCCATAGGCTTCGGGGACAAACATCGCATTGAGACCCAGCGCATTGATCGCATGGACGTTATCCCAGGGAAACTCGCCCTGACGGTCGTAGTGTTCCGCGCGCGGCGCGATCTTTTCACGCGACAACTGACGCACGCTCTCGAGCAGCATCCGCTCTTCTTGCGCGAGCTTCAGTCGATCATCCAGCCGCTCTAGAACATTCATTCAAATCACCTCAATGCGCAATGCCCTGCGCCCCATCGATATAGAGCGTCTCACCGCTCATAAAACCGGCTCCACTGGAATAGAGCGCGCCCACGAGGTTCGCTACATCCAATGCAGTTCCGGGGCGCCCCGAAGGAATGCGCTTTTCGAGATACGCGCGCAAGGGTCCCGATCGCATCGCGTCCGCATTGAGATCGGTTTCGATGTAACCCGGCGCCACATCGAGCACCCGGATATCCTGGCCCGCCCATTCAACCGCCAGGCAACGCGTGATCGCCCCAACTGCGGCCTTGCTGGCGCAGTAAGCGAGATTGCGTTTGACGCCCAACTTATCGAAAAAAGAACCAATATTCACAATCAATCCGCCCCCGTTTTGAATCAGCAGCGATCTTAAGACCTCTCGCCTGCAAAGCGACCAGAGCACCCACCCATGAGGCCCGATCCGTGACGTCCATTGCAACGGCATGCAAGCGCCCCTCACCACCAGGGGCACGCCAAGCCGGTAACGCGCCGGAACGGGACAGGCATCCAACCTCATACCCGGCCGTTGCAAGCACCTGAACAATCGCTGCACCAATCCCCCGACTAGCGCCAGTCACCACAATGCAGGGCCGGGTGCTCATCACTGATCCCTAAACACGGGTTTGCGCTTGTCGACAAAGGCCTGCATGCCTTCTTCAGCGTCCGCCGTGCGATAGGCCAGTGTCGACAGATCGGCCTCCATTCGCAGGCCTTCGACCAGCGTTGTATCGGAGGACCGCTGAACGGCCTCGCGAACGAACTGCTGGGCCAGAAGACCGTAGCCCGAAAACTCCCTCGCAAAACTGAAAGCCGCCTCGAGTGCTGGCGCCTCGACCAGCCGATTAACCAAGCCGATGCCGAGCGCCTCTTCGGCTCCAACAGTGCGCCCGGTCATCATCAGTTCGAGCGCACGCG
>RFVZ01000101.1 GCA_009922405.1 Betaproteobacteria bacterium | reverse complement strand
CCGGCAACCCGCTGCTGATCGACCTGGCCGATCTGCATCGGCAGGGCTGGCTGGACGCTGACGCGCTGGCGCCAGCCAGCGGCCTGAACGATCAGGCGGTGAATTTTGAGCCGATGATCGCTTTTCGCATGCGCGTGCTGGCCTTGGCTGCAGCAGGGTTTGAAGCCCGTGCCAATGCAGCGGATCGCCAGGATTTTGAGGTCTTCTGCCAGCAGCAGTCTGCCTGGTTGGACGACTATGCCCTGTTCATGGCCCTGCAGGCGCAGCACCCGGACCAGGCTTGGAACCAGTGGGCTCAGCCCTTGGTCCGGCGCGATCCGGCGGCCCTGGCCAGGGCACGCCTGGCACTCGCTGGGGCCTGCCTGTTCTGGCAGTTTTGCCAATGGGTGTTTTTTCGGCAATGGCGTGGGTTCAAGGCCTATGCCAATGCCCGCGGCGTGCGCATCGTCGGTGATATTCCGATTTTCATCGCCCACCAAAGCGCTGAGGTCTGGGCCCGCCCCGAACTATTTGAGCTCGATGAGGCGGGCTGCCCCACCGTGGTCGCGGGCGTGCCACCCGACGGCTTCAGCGCCACTGGCCAGCGCTGGGGCAACCCCCTGTACTGTTGGTCCGCTCACGAGTCCGAGCACTTTCGATGGTGGATCGCGCGCATTCAAAGTACCTGCGCGCTGGTCGATCTGGCTCGATTAGATCACTTTCGCGGCTTTGAGAGTTACTGGGAGATTCCGGCCAGCGAGCCCACTGCCATGCATGGGCGCTGGGTGGCCGCCCCCGGGGATGATTTATTGCATGCCGCAGCCCTTGCCCTTGGCAGTTTGCCGATCATTGCCGAGGATCTGGGGGTGATTACCCCCGCTGTTGACGCGCTACGCCAACGCCATGGCCTGCCCGGCATGCGGGTGCTCCAGTTTGCTTTCAGCCCTGAGCAGGACGCTGGCTCGCGCTACCTTCCACACCAGTACACGGCTGACAGCGTGGTCTATACCGGCACTCACGATAACGACACCAGCTTGGGTTGGTGGCAAACCCTGCCTGAGGGGACCCGCCAACATGTACGGGACTACTTGGCTTGCGATGGCCACGACATTGCCTGGTCCTTGATCCATGCCGCCTGCGCCAGCGTAGCCGGCATGGCGATCTATCCGATGCAGGACGTGCTCGGTCTGCCGAGCCAACATCGTATGAACCGGCCAGGGGTGGGGGAGGGCAACTGGACCTGGCGTTTTCAGTGGGACCAGGTCGGTCCGGAGCCGGCACAGCGCCTACGCAAACTCACGCAACGCTACGGCCGACTGGGCCTGCCAACCGAGTCCGTGAATGCTGCACGCTGAGGACATCGCCGCGCTGATGGGCGCGCGACATCCTGACCCCTTTGCTGTGCTGGGCATGCAAGAGCGCGATGGGCAGCTCTGGGTACATGCCCTCTTGCCCGGCGCCCTTGGCGTTGATCTGCTCGACCGCAGCACTGGCCGCTGTGTGGTGAGCCTGCAGCGGTTGGCTGGTAGCGAGGTTTTTGGCAGCCGGCTGGCCCGGCGGCGTCATCGCTTTGACTACCTCTTGCGGGTTCAATGGCCAGGCCCGCCCGGTCAGCGCGACCCCGCGCCCGTGTGCCTGGAGGATCCCTACCGGTTCGGCGTCGTGCTGGGCGAGCTTGATCTCTGGCTGCTGGCTGAGGGTACCCACCGTCGTCCGCACCAGTGCCTCGGCGCCCATCCGCGCGACCTGCAATCGGTAGCTGGGGTCAGCTTTGCCGTCTGGGCCCCGAATGCCCAGCGAGTATCGGTGGTGGGGCCCTTCAACGCCTGGGACGGCCGCCGCCACCCCATGCGCTTACGATACGAGAGCGGCATTTGGGAACTGTTTGTTCCCGACCTCGGCGTGGGCGAGCTCTACAAGTTTGAAATCCGCACCCAATCGGAAGAGCTGCTTCTCAAGGCCGATCCCTTTGCCTTTCGCTCGGAGCTGCGGCCCGGCACCGCGAGTATCGTGCAAGGCCTGCCGCCGGTGAGTCCCATGAGGCCGGAGCGGGCCAAGGCAAACGACTTCGATCAGCCGATCAGCATTTATGAGGTGCATTTAGGGTCCTGGCGTAAGGCCGATGGCTGGCGTTGGCTGAGCTACCGCGAACTGGCTACCACTCTGGTGCCCTACGCCCGGGATATGGGCTTTACGCATCTGGAACTGATGCCGGTCAGCGAGCACCCCTTTGACGGGTCTTGGGGCTACCAGCCGGTGGGACTGTATGCTCCGACAGCGCGCTTTGGCACGCCAGAGGATTTCCGGGACTTTGTTGATGCCGCCCATGCGGCCGGGCTTGGCGTCATCCTGGACTGGGTGCCGGCGCACTTTCCCTCGGATGCACATGGGCTGGCTCGCTTTGACGGCACGGCATTGTACGAATACGCCGATCCGCGCGAAGGCTTTCACCAGGACTGGAACACCCTCATCTACAACTTCGGCCGCACCGAAGTGCGCAATTTTTTGGTGGGCAACGCGCTTTACTGGCTGGAGCATTTCGGTATCGATGGCCTGCGCGTGGACGCCGTGGCTTCGATGCTGTACCGCGACTACAGCCGGGGCGAGGGCCAATGGGTGCCGAACCGACATGGCGGCCGGGAAAACCTGGAGGCGATCGCCTTCTTGCGGCTGATGAACCATACCGTTGGCGTGGAGCGGCCTGGCGCCATCACGCTGGCCGAAGAATCCACCGCCTTTCCCGCCGTAAGCCGCCCGCCCAGCGCCGACCTGCAGGGCGGCGGGCTCGGCTTCCATTACAAATGGAATATGGGCTGGATGCATGACACCCTGGCTTACATGGCGCTAGACCCGGTGCACCGCAAACACCACCAAGGCGACATCACCTTCAGCTTGGTCTACGCGTTTGACGAAAATTTCGTCCTGCCGCTGTCGCACGATGAAGTCGTGCATGGCAAGGGTGCCATGTTGACCAAGATGCCCGGCGACCGTTGGCAACAGTTGGCTAATCTGCGCTCCTGCTATGGGCTCATGTTCACCCACCCTGGCAAAAAGCTGCTGTTCATGGGCTGCGAGTTCGCGCAGCCCACCGAGTGGCACCACGACCGCCCGCTGGACTGGGGCCTGTTGGACCAACCTGATCATCTGGGCATTCAGCGCCTGGTGCGTGACCTGAACCTTGTCTACCGGGGCCATGCCGAATTGCACCAGCTTGACACCGAGGGCGCCGGTTTTGCCTGGCTTAGCCACGAGGATGCGGCTCAGTCGGTGCTGGCCTTTGAGCGGCGCGCCCGCGACGGAAGCGCGCTCGTGGTGGTTTGTAACCTCACGCCGGTGCCTCGGCTGCGGTATCGCATCGGCCTGCCGCACCCCGGGCCCTGGCGCGAATTGCTCAACACCGATCAAATCGTTTATGGCGGCTGCGGTATGTGTAGCTCTGCTGGCCCTACCGAGCTGCGGCCGTGGCAGCAGCGACCGCAGTCCCTTTGCCTGGACTTGCCACCGCTGTCATGCATCGTGATGCAGCCGGTGACATGACCACCAGCGCTGCCCTGTCCGGTGCACTGGCCCTGCAGCAGGGCGACGGCACGCTGCTCGGTGCTCAGCTCGGTCGTAGCGCCATCCAGTTCGCGTTGGCCGCGCCCCATGCCACGGCTGTGGACCTTTGCCTCTTTGACGCTGCCGGTCAGCGGGAGACCTTGCGCTTGCGCATGCCTGAACCGCAGAACGGCGTCTGGAGCGGCGCCCTGCCGCTGGGGCCGGGCATTGGGGCTGGTCTGGTGTATGGCTGGCGTGTGCATGGTCCCTGGGCCCCGCACGAGGGGCATCGGTTCAACCCCGCCAAATTGCTGCTTGACCCTGCCGCCCGTGCGGTGCTGGGCCGCTATACCGGCGACGACCTGCATCTGGGGCACGACCCCCGTAGCCCCGCGGGCGATCTGCCCGACTTGCGCGACAACGCCGTCACTGCGCTCAAGGCGCGGGTTGTGGCAGATTTGCCCCAGCCTAGCGCCCCCTGGCCGCGGCCTGACCCGGCCCGGCGCGTGATCTACGAGTTGCACATTAAGGGCTTCACCGCGCTGCATCCGGAGGTGCCTCCCAGCCAGCGCGGCCGCTATGCGGGTCTCGCACACCCGGCGGTGCTGGCGCATTTGCAGTCCCTGGGGGTGACCACGGTGTGTCTGATGCCCGTGGCCCACCGTGCCGACGAGGCTCGGCTGCAGGCGCTTGGCATGAGCAACTACTGGGGTTACAGCCCAGTGGCCTGGAGTGCGCCTGAGACCCGCTATGCCAGCGAAGGTCCCGACAGCGATGCCCGCAGTGAGTTCCGCGCGATGGTCGATGCTCTGCACGGTGGCGGGCTTGAGGTGGTGCTCGACGTGGTCTACAACCATACGGCCGAGCTTGACGAGTGGGGCCCCACGCTGTCGCTTCGGGGCATCGACAACGCGCTGTATTACCACCTGCTGCCGCACAAGCGTAGCGGTTACGCCAACTGGACCGGCTGCGGCAATTGCATCAACTTCGACCAGCCGCTCGTGCGGCGCACCGTGCTGGAGAGCCTTCGCCGGTGGGTCGTCGAGTTTGGTGTGGATGGGTTCCGCTTTGACCTGGCCCCGGTTCTGGCGCGCGGTGGTGACGATGTTCAGGGCCGCTTTCAGCCCGATGCACCTTTGCTGCAAGCCATCGCCAGCGACCCGGTCCTGGGCCAGCGCCTGATGATTGCTGAGCCCTGGGACATTGGCGCCGGTGGTTATCAGCTTGGTGCTTTTCCGCAGGGTTGGCTGGAGTGGAACGACCGCTACCGTGATACCCAGCGCCGCTTCTGGTTGCATCGCCAGTGCAGCCGCGGTGCCTTTGCCAACCGGCTGGCGGGCTCCAGCGATGTATTTGGTCGCGTTGGGCGCGGCCCCCATAGCAGCGTCAACTTCATCACTGCCCATGACGGCTTCACGTTGCGCGATCTGGTGAGCTACGCGCAGCGACACAACCAGGCCAATGGCGAGGATAACCGGGACGGACACGCCGATAACCTCAGCACCAACAACGGCGTCGAGGGGGAGACCGACGCGCCGTCGGTGCTCGACCAGCGTGCCAGCCAGCAGCGTGTGCTGCTGGCGACGCTGGTGCTCTCGCTGGGTACGCCGATGTTGCTCGCCGGTGATGAATTCGGGCACAGCCAGGGTGGCAACAACAACGCCTACTGCCAGGACAACCCGACCACCTGGATCAACTGGGCTCGGGCCGACCGCGGCCTGTGTGCGTTTGTAAAAACCGCGCTGGCCCTGCGCCAGGGGCTGGCGGTGCTGCAGGCCAGCCATTGGTGGCAGACCGGGGCTTCTGACCAGGGTCCGGAGGCCCTCTGGTGGTCGGCCGACGGCCAGCCCATGAGCGCCCCAGCCTGGGATGAGCCCCACAGTCAGGCGCTGAGCTTGCGCCTGCAGGGCGCTGGGCAGGGCGTACTGCTGCTTTTTAACCCAGAGCCCTATCCCGTCCGCTTCACCTTACCGCCGGGGTCCTGGCGCTTGAGGCTCAACACCGCCGTCGCCGACCCTAGCCCCCCCGCCACAGCAGGTCCTTGGCTCGGGCCTACCGAAGACGTCGCGTCCGGCGCCCTGTGGATGGCTGTGGCTGTGCCTATGGCAGAGTAGAGCGCGGCCTGATGATTTCAAAAAACAACAATAGCCCATTGACCCAGCCAGGAGACAAACATGCAGAACAATCTCAAAGTCCCGGCCACCATTGACCGGCATTTACAACCGCATATGTTGGTGCGACGCACTATCGCGTTGGTGCTCGCTGGCGGGCGTGGGTCGCGCCTGAAGCAGTTGACCGACAGGCGCGCCAAGCCGGCGGTCTACTTTGGCGGCAAATTCCGCATCATTGATTTCTCGCTCTCGAACTGCGTCAATTCCGGCATTCGCCGCATTGGGGTCATCACCCAGTACAAGTCGCACTCCCTGCTACGCCACTTGCAGCGCGGCTGGAGTTTCCTGCGCGCCGAACTGAATGAAATGGTTGACCTTCTGCCGGCTCAGCAACGCCTGGATGATGAGCATTGGTACCGGGGCACTGCAGATGCCATCTACCAGAACCTCGACATCGTGCAATCCAGTCACCCCGAGTACATCGTGGTGCTGGCGGGCGATCATGTCTACAAAATGGACTACTCGCTGATGCTGCAGGACCATGTCCGAAGCGGTGCCGAATGTACCGTGGGCTGCATCGAGGTCCCGCGGGCCGAGGCCTCCGCTTTCGGTGTGATGGCTATCGACGACCACCGCAAGATCATTGACTTTGTCGAAAAGCCGGCTCATCCATCGGGCATGCAGGGTATCCCGGGCGTGCCGGGCAACGACGCCATGTCGCTGGTCAGCATGGGGATCTACATCTTCAACGCCGCTTACCTGTACCGCCTATTGGACGAGGACCTCGCCAATCCCGCGTCCAGCCATGACTTTGGCAAGGACGTGATTCCGGTGGCGGTGCGCGAGGGTCAGGCCCAGGCGCATCCTTTCTCAATGTCCTGTGTGTCCACTTCGGCCCAGGCCAAGCCCTACTGGCGGGATGTCGGAACCATCGACGCGTTCTGGGAGGCCAATCTCGACCTGGCATCGGTCACGCCCGAGCTCGATATCTACGACAACGACTGGCCGATCTGGACCAATCAGCGTCAACTGCCGCCGGCCAAGTTTGTTCAGGATGCCCAGGGCAAGCACGGGCTGGCGATCAACACCATGGTATCCGGCGGCTGCATTGTGTCGGGCTCCAATGTCAGCAACTCGGTGCTGTTTTCCAGCGTGCGGGTGCACTCCTACTGCCATATCGATCAGGCGGTGCTTTTGCCCAACACCACCATCGGTCGTGGTTGCCGCATCAGCAAGGTGGTGGTGGACCGTGGTTGCACCCTGCCCGAGGGGCTGGTGATCGGGGACGACCCCGAACTTGACGCCCGCCGTTTCGAGCGCACCAAAAATGGCGTGGTGCTGGTCACTCAGAGCATGCTCAGCCGGCTGGCTGGCGCACCGGCCTGAAACCGAGCACCCCGGTATGCGTGTTCTGCAGGTCAGTGCTGAAATTTTTCCGCTTCTCAAGACCGGCGGGTTGGCTGACATTGCCGGCGCGTTGCCGCAGGCCCTGGCCGGCGTGGGTTGCAATGTGCGCGCATTGTTACCGGGTTTCCCGGCCATCGGACAGGTGCTGCAGGCCTCGCGCGTAGTCGGTGAATTTCGAACGCCATGGGGCGAATCGGTTGCCGTGCGCCTGGGCCAGCTCGCTGGCGTGTCAGGTGGCGCCGGGCCGCTGAGTGCCTATATGTTGGACGCGCCGGGCCTCTTTGATCGGCCCGGTAATCCTTACGAAGACGCTGCACGTCGCCCATATGCCGACAACCACCGTCGCTTTGCCGCACTGGGCTGGGCGGCGGCCCACCTGGCCTACGGACTCGATAGCGACTGGACCCCGCAGCTGGTGCACTGCCACGATTGGCATTCAGCACTGGCGCCCGCTTGCCTCAAGCTCTGGCCACGCCCGACACCAGCCGCCGTGCCCAGCCTTTACACCGTTCACAACCTGGCCTACCACGGGGTTTTTGATGCCTCGGTATTTGGCGAACTCGGCTTGCCGCCCGCTGCCTTTGCAGTCGACGGCCTTGAATTTCACGGCCAGGTATCGTTCATGAAAGCCGGCCTTTACTACGCCGATCACATCAGCACAGTCAGCCCGACTTACGCCCGTGAAATCCAGACCCCGGAACAGGGTTGCGGCCTCGACGGCCTGCTACGTGCCCGGTGGGACCAACTGACTGGGATTCTGAATGCAGTGGATGAAGCGGTGTGGGACCCAGCCAAAGATGCTCATATCAGCCATCGCTACCGGCCCGAACGTCTTGCAGGTAAGGCCTTGTGTAAGGCCGCGTTGCAAGGCCACAGCGGGCTTGACCAGCAGGCTGATGCGCCGCTGTTTGCGATGGTCAGCCGCATCACCGAGCAAAAGGGCCTACCTCTTTTGCTTGCCGGAGTGGAAGAGATCGTGGCGCGCGGTGGGCAATTGCTGGTGCTCGGCAGCGGCGACGCTGACCTTGAGCAGGCCCTGCAGCAACAGTGCCAGCGTCACCCGGGCCGCGTCGCGGTGCACCTCGGCTATGACGAGGCCCTGGCCCACCGCATCTTTGCCGGCAGCGATATCACGCTCGTGCCTTCGCTATTCGAGCCCTGCGGCCTGACCCAGATGTACGGGCTGAAGTACGGCAGCCTCCCGCTGGTGCGCGGGGTGGGCGGCCTGGCCGACACTGTGACCGATGCCGATCTGGCCACGCTGGAGGACCAGACCGCCACCGGTTTCGTATTCGGACCCTTCACCGATGCCGCCTACCAGCACGCGCTGCGGCGGGCATTCGCTCTTTACCGCAGGCCCGCCGCCTGGGCCCGGGTACGACAGACCGGCATGCGCCAGCCACTGGGTTGGGCGCGTGCCGCCCAGGCCTACCGAGCCCTTTACCAGCGCATGGTTGCCCACTGAATCCTTAATTCCTCCTTCGATCGAGCCTCTCATGAACGCCCCCATGAATGTCCCTATAAAGCCATCCGTCGAGCCCGCTACCTTTGACGTCGATTCACCCTCCCGCGATCTCGCCGCGCTCAAGCGCGCCATTGCCAACAAGTTGCTGTTCACGGTCGGCAAAGATCCCGAGGCGGCTCAGCCTATCGATTGGCTCCATGCTGCCGCCTATGCGGTACGCGACCAGTTGGTGGAGCGCTGGATGCGCACGACCCGCGCAAAAAAAGGGCAGGACGTCAAGCGCGTGTATTACCTGTCGATGGAGTTCCTGATGGGGCGCACCTTCAGCAACGCCCTGATTGCACTCGACTTACATGCCACGCTGCGCAAGGCGCTGGCTGAACTGGGTGTGGACATGGACGCCGTGGTCGAACTGGAGCCCGACGCCGCCCTGGGCAACGGGGGGCTGGGCCGATTGGCTGCCTGTTTTT
>RFVZ01000011.1 GCA_009922405.1 Betaproteobacteria bacterium | reverse complement strand
CGCGCTGAACAGGCGGTATTCGGACTGCTGATTGACGCCGAATCGGCCGCCCAGGCACACGCCGCGGGTATCGGAGCGATCGAGCCGTTTGCGCTGGGCGAACAGTCCGGTCTGCCCGACCATCACCCGCTGATGGGAAATTTCAAAATTGAAGCGCTCAGCGATGGGAAGTTCACCTGCACCGGCCGAATGTTTACCGGATTCAAAATGAACCTGGGTCCCATGGCAAGACTGCGCAGTATCGACGCGCCTGGGGTCACGGTACTTCTCGCGAGCAACAAATGCCAGACCGCAGATCAGGACATGATGCGGGTCTTGGGTATCGAACCCGCAGAGCAAGCCATCGTCGCGCTCAAAAGCAGCGTCCATTTTCGTGCTGACTTCGAACCCATCGCGGGCGAAGTGCTGATTGTTCGCGCCCCGGGCCCCGCGCTCGCCGACCCAGCTGACTTTCCCTGGAAATACCTCCGCCCTGGGATGCGATTAAGTCCCCTGGGGCCAGTCTTTGAACCTGGTCTCTCACCCCGGTCTTTGAATCCAATTGGGTCCTGACTCATGCTCGTGATTGATGCAGGCAACAGTTTTGTCAAGTGGGCATTTGCAACGCCCGGGGCCGACCAGAGCCGGGCGCAGCAACCCTGGATCGCACGAGGACACGCCGCTCTGAGCGATCTCGCGGATCTGGCTAGCGACTGGGCCAATATCCCTGTGCCACCAACGGCCATTGGCAGTTGCGTGGGCGGCGATTTGGTTCGCTACGCCATCGAACAGAACCTGAAAAGCGCCTGGCCCCAAATCCACTGGGTCCAGTCCGAAGCCATCAGTGGGGCGATTACAAGCGGAGAGATCTCACGCGGTTCGATCACAAGCGTCACGATCACCAACGGTTATTCCCAGCCTGCGCAGCTGGGTACCGACCGTTGGGCGGCCCTGATCGGCGCGCGTGCTTTACTGGGCACCCAAGCCACGCTTGTGGTGATGTGCGGCACTGCCACCACCATCGATCTGCTCACTGCGACTGGGCACTTTACCGGGGGCGTGATTCTGCCTGGTCTCGCTCTGATGCAGACGGTCTTACATGAACGTACCGCCGCTTTACCGCGGACCTCAGGCCACGTTGTCGCCCATCCCGATTGCACCGCAGATGCCATTGCGTCAGGATGTCTGCATGCGCAAGCCGGAGCGATTGAGCGACTGTGGCATCTACACCGTGGTGCCCACGAACCGCTGACTTGCCTCGTCGCGGGGGGAGCCGCGCCATCAATCGGTCCCTTCCTGACAGTCCCTTATCAGCTTCGTGAAGATTTGGTCTTACTTGGATTAGCCACGATCGCGGATTCCCGCAGCGCATCGAGCTTGCCCAAGACTTCGTCATAGACGGGCACCTGCCCACGATGCGGGCCGACGGCACGTCGAACCCTCTGCTCGAGTTCGCGCAACAACTCCAATTCCGATGACGGAGCCAACTCATCCAGGATGGATTGTTGTGCGGGCAGGACAACCGGTGGACGTGACGGCGGGCTACCAAGCTCACTTGCGGGAGGTTGGGCACCACCGCGCCGCTCGATTGCCGCCACGGCGAGTTGGTCCGCGCGCTCATTCAAAGGCACACCCGAGTGGCCGCGCACCCATTGCCAACGAACCTGCCCGAGCCGTTGCGATTCGGCCAGAAGCGCCTGCCAGAGTTCGGCGTTAAGGACCGGTTCGCCGTCGGACTTACGCCATTGTTTACGCTGCCAGCCAGCGATCCACTCGGTCATACCCTTGACCACCAGCTGCGAGTCAGTGTGCACGGTCACCGTGCCGGAACGATCGGGCAGTTGTTTGAGCCCTTCGATGACTGCCGTCAATTCCATCCGGTTGTTGGTGGTCGCCGACGCATACCCCGATAGCTCGACTGGCGCTTGATTGGGCGTCAGCAGGATCGCGCCCCATCCACCCGGCCCTGGGTTGCCCTTGCAGGCGCCGTCTGTCCAGAGCTCAATCATCGTGCGCTTGGCGGGCATTCTTTCTGGCAATCAGAATCATCGGAATTCCGATCAGGATCATTGGCAGCGAAAGCCACTGCCCCATCGACATGCCAGCGGCCAGGGTTCCTAGAAAAGCGTCAGGCTGTCGGGCGTACTCCGCCAGAAAACGGGCAACGCCGTACCCGACCAGAAACAGCCCCGAAATCTCGGCCCGGGCGCGCGGCTGCGCCGACCGCCACCACAGCAGAGCGAACAGCAAAAGGCCTTCACCGAAGAACTGGTAGAGCTGGGACGGGTGGCGTGCGAGGGTATCGCCAGCCTGCGGAAACACCATTGCCCAGGGGACGTCTGAAGGCCGGCCCCAAAGCTCCCCGTTGATGAAATTCCCCATCCGCCCGGCGGCCAGACCTAAGGGAACCAAGGGCGCCACAAAGTCCATGACGGCAAAAAACCGAAGGCCACGCAACCGACAGAAAAGCCACAACGCGGTCAAAACCCCGATCAGCCCCCCATGGAACGCCATGCCCCCCTGCCAGAGCGCCAGGGCCTCCAGGGGATGTTCTAGATAGTAGGCGGGTTTATAAAAGAATACATAACCAAGTCGCCCACCGAGCACGACGCCAAGCACGCCAAAAAACAGTAAATCGTCTAGGCCCTGGGCATCGAGGCGGGTCGATGCCGCCACATCCGGACGTCGCAGTCGCTGTCGCCCGAGCCACCAGAAGAGTCCGAAACCCAACAGATACATCAGCCCATACCAGCGGACGGCCAGTGGGCCAATCTGAATCGCGATGGGGTCAAATTGAGGATGAATCAGCATGGCCAGGATTGTTTCACGAAGTTGGGCGCTCCACGAGCCGCGGCTATACTGGAAACCCAGCCATCATGAGTCGTGAGAGCCATGCCTTCCAACCGCCGTTCCCGCAATATCACCGAGGGCGTCGCGCGCGCGCCCAACCGCTCGATGTATTACGCGATGGGCTACGTCAAAGAAGATTTCGACAAGCCCATGATCGGCGTGGCGAACGGGCATTCAACCATTACCCCCTGCAATTCCGGTCTCCAGCGACTAGCGGATGCCGCCATCGAAGCGATCGAGAGCGGCGGGGGTAACGCGCAGGTTTTTGGCACCCCGACCATCTCTGACGGTATGTCGATGGGGACCGAAGGGATGAAGTATTCGCTGATTTCGCGAGAGGTCATCGCAGATTGCGTCGAGACCGCAGTCCAGGGCCAGTGGATGGATGGCGTTATGGTTCTGGGGGGATGCGACAAAAACATGCCGGGCGGCATGATCGGCATCCTTCGGACCAACGTTCCGGCGATTTATGTCTACGGCGGCACGATCAAACCTGGGCGCTGGAAGGGGCAGGATCTCACCATCGTTTCTGCATTTGAAGCCGTCGGCGAATACTCCGCAGGCCGCATGAGCGATGAGGATTTCGAGGGAATCGAGCGCAATGCCGTTCCCGGCACGGGCTCCTGCGGTGGGATGTACACCGCCAACACCATGAGCTCAAGTTTTGAGGCGCTTGGAATGAGTCTGCTGGGATCCTCGACAGAGGCCAACCCGGATGACGACAAGGTCGCCAGCACCATTCAATCGGCGCGGGTTTTGATCGATGCGGTTATCCACGACCGCAAACCGCTCGACATCGTCACCCGCAAGTCCATTGAAAACGCTGTAGCCCTGATCATGGCAACGGGCGGATCCACCAACGCGGTCCTGCACTACCTCGCGATCGCCCATGCCGCTGGCATTGAGTGGACGATGGATGATTTTGAGCGGGTTCGCCAGCGCACGCCGGTTCTGTGCGACCTAAAACCATCGGGACGCTACGTCGCGGTCGACCTGCACCGTGCGGGGGGGATCCCACAAGTTCTTAAAGTGCTGCTCGACGCAGGGCTCGTACATGGTGACTGCCTGACCATCACAGGGCGCACCCTCGCTGAAGAACTGGCCAATGTGCCGGGCACACCTCGAGCAGATCAGGATGTCATCCGCCCGATCGACAAGCCCATTTATGCGCAGGGCCACCTGGCGATCCTGCGCGGAAATCTGGCCCCCGAGGGCGCGGTTGCAAAGATCACCGGACTCAAAAACCCGAGCATCACGGGACCCGCCCGGGTCTTCGACGATGAACAAAGCGCGTTGGTCGCGATCATGGCGCGCGAGATCCACGCCGGTGACGTGATGGTCCTGCGCCACCTCGGTCCCAAAGGCGGACCGGGCATGCCAGAAATGCTTGCACCGACCGGCGCACTGATTGGTCAGGGGCTGGGCGAATCCGTCGGGCTCATCACCGATGGTCGATTCTCAGGCGGCACCTGGGGCATGGTGGTTGGCCACGTCGCGCCCGAAGCGGCCGTGGGTGGCCCGATCGGATTGGTCCACGAAGGCGACACGATCACCATCGATGCTCACACGCTGGAACTCACCCTCCATGTCGACGACGCTGAACTGGCGCGGCGCCGGGCCGCGTGGAAGCCAATCGAACCGCGTTACCAGCGCGGGGTGATGGCCAAATTCTGGCGGCTCGCATCCACTGCGAGTCGCGGTGCCGTCTGCGACGATGCTTCGAATTAAATTACGGGAGAATGTTTATGACCCTCATCCGCGCTCAACAGGTCGCCGCTGTTCTGCTCACGGCGATCGGATTGACTAGTCCAGTTCGCTCCGAGGCCAGCATGGAATTGGCCCGATCAAAAAACTGCATCGCATGTCACTCGGTCGACAAGCAGGTGCTTGGGCCGGCCTATAAAGAAGTCGCCGCCAAGTACGCAGGCGACAAAGAAGCGCTCGCCCGCCTGACCAAGAAAATTCGCGAAGGCGGGGTCGGCGTCTGGGGCCAGGTCCCGATGCCGGCCAATCCACAAGTGACCGAAGCCGAAGCGCAAACGCTGGCGAAGTGGGTTCTGGGCTTGAAGTAAACGGATCTCCCTCGGCTTGGATATTTTTTTTCAGCAGGTCCTGAACGGCCTTGTACTGGGTAGCGTCTACGCACTCGTTGCGCTGGGCTACACCATGGTCTACGGGATTCTCCAACTGATCAATTTCGCCCACGGCGAGGTTTTGATGGTGGGCGCCATGACCGCAGTCACAGTGGTCAATTGGCTTCAAAAGAGTGCGCCGGCAATCCCCGGACCGGTCTTACTGATCATTGGCATCGGCTGCGCGATTCCGGTGTGTATTTTGCTGTCCCTCGTGATCGAGCGGGTCGCTTACCGTCCGCTGCGCAATGCGCCCAGACTCGCGCCCTTGATCACAGCGATCGGCGCATCGATCGTCATCCAGACCCTCGCCATGATGATCTGGAAGCCAAACCCGATCGTGTTTCCTGACCTCCTCTCAACGGAACCCATTGAACTCGGTGGCACCTTGCTCGCGCCCAAACAAGCGCTGATTCTGATCGTTTCGGCCGTCATGATGGGGGGCTTGCTTTTGCTGGTTTATCGCACACGACTGGGACGCGCGATGCGAGCCACCGCTGAAAATCCGCGGATTGCCGCCCTGATGGGTGTCGATGCTAACCGGGTGATCGCCCTCACGTTTGCCATCGGGGCAGCGCTAGCGGCGGTGGCTGGCGTGCTGGTCGCGATGAACTACAACATCGCGCAGTTTGCGATGGGCTTCATGCCCGGCCTCAAGGCATTCACCGCGGCCGTACTCGGAGGTATTGGAAACCTGGCAGGTGCGGTCGTCGGTGGCTTACTCCTGGGCATTATCGAGAGCCTCGGCGCGGGCTACATCGGCGACCTGACCGGGGGATTCCTCGGCAGTCATTACCAGGATATTTTTGCCTTCGTCGTGTTAATTGGCGTCTTGCTATTGCGCCCATCCGGACTGCTCGGAGAACGGGTAGCCGATCGTGCCTGATGGGGTTGCTTCGCAAAACGGGCGAAAGGTCCTCGGCATTGGCTTGATCGCAATCGCACTGGTGGTGCTCCCGTTTGTGGCGGGGCTTGCTGGTAATTCGTGGGTCCGGATTCTAGACTTCGCCCTGCTCTACATCATGCTGGCGCTCGGGCTCAATATTGTGGTGGGCTATGCGGGCCTGCTCGATCTGGGTTACATCGCTTTCTATGCGGTAGGAGCCTACCTGTACGCCCTCCTCTCTAGCCCGCATCTGATCGAACAATTCGACTGGATCGCACAGGCATTGCCCAACGGAATGCATGCTGGAGTCTGGCTGATTCTGCCGCTTGGCGCCGGGCTGGCAGCCGCGTTCGGCATCTTGCTCGGCGCCCCGACCCTCAAACTGCGCGGTGACTACCTGGCGATCGTAACCCTGGGGTTTGGCGAGATCATTCGTATTTTTCTAAACAATCTCAATGCCCCAGCAAATTTGACGAATGGCCCGCAAGGCATCAGCAACATTGATTCGGTCAGCCTCTTCGGCCTCAACCTGGGCAAGAAAATCGTACTGGGAAGTCCAGAAACCGGATCGCTCGAAATCTCTTCGGTGACGATGTACTACTTCCTGTTCCTAGCCCTGACCCTGCTGGTGATCGTTGTCAGCGTCCGGTTGCAGGATTCGCGGATTGGACGTGCGTGGGTCGCGATTCGCGAAGATGAAATCGCGGCCCGCGCTATGGGCATCAATACCCGCAACGTGAAGTTGCTCGCCTTTGCCTTGGGCGCGTCATTTGGCGGCATTTCTGGCGCATTGTTCGCTGCGTTTCAGGGTTTCGTCTCGCCCGAAAGCTTCACCCTCAATGAGTCGATCGTGATTGTGGCGATGGTTGTTTTGGGGGGAATGGGTCACATTCCAGGGGTCATCCTGGGCGCGGTGCTGCTCTATGCCATTCCGGAGACCTTGCGCCATATCGCACGACCGGTTCAGGAAAGCTTGTTCGGGGCGGAACTCATCCCACCCGAGGCGCTGCGGATGTTGCTGTTCGGTCTCTCGATGATGCTGATCATGCTGGTGCGTCCCGCTGGTTTGTGGCCCGCGCCTCAAAGACAGGCAGCATGACGAGCAACATGAAAAGCGCCAAGCCCGACCTCTTGCTGGACATTCACGGGGTGTCAAAACGCTTTGGAGGCCTGCAAGCACTCAGCGACGTCGCTCTGGCCGTGCCACGAGGACACATCGTTGGGTTGATTGGCCCAAATGGCGCCGGGAAGACAACCCTATTCAACGTCATCACCGGACTCTACGTACCCGATAGCGGGCAATTTTTGCTCGATGGCAAACCTTACTCACCCACCGCGGTGCACCTCGTTGCTGCTGCCGGGATCGCTCGTACATTTCAGAATATTCGCCTTTTTGGTTCGATGACGGCACTCGAGAACGTCATGGTCGGACGCCATGTCCGGACCTCGGCCGGCATTCTCGGGGCGGTCCTGAGAACGTCTGCGCAACGCACCGAGGAGCGGGCCATCGCCGATCAGGCGCTGGCGATGCTTGAATTTGTTGGAATCGCGGGCCTGGCCAATCACACCGCGCGCACCCTATCGTATGGCGATCAGCGTCGGCTCGAGATCGCCCGGGCCCTGGCGACGGAGCCCCGACTCCTCGCGCTCGACGAGCCTGCTGCCGGAATGAATGCTACGGAAAAACAAGCTTTACGCGGACTGCTTGAACGCATCCTGGAACGAGGGACCACAATTCTTCTGATCGAACATGACGTCAAACTGGTAATGGGACTCTGTGACCGGGTAACCGTTCTTGACCAGGGCCGACGGATTGCGGAAGGGCTCCCCGCGGATGTTCGTCTCGACCCGGCGGTGATCGAAGCCTATCTGGGTACCAGCCCGGGGGGAGCCGCCCATGCTTGAGCCGGTACTCAAGGTGGCAGGTCTCCAGGTGGCCTATGGCGGAATTCAGGCCGTCAAGGGGATCGATTTCGAGGTCAGACCTGGCGAACTCGTCACCCTGATCGGGGCGAACGGCGCCGGCAAGACCACCACGCTCAAGGCCCTGACCGGCGACTTGGCTTGGAGTGGACAGATCGAACTGTTTGGTGAATCTATCCGGGGGATCCCGACCCATGCACTGGTTCGCAGGGGATTGGCCATGGTCCCGGAAGGACGCGGCGTGTTTGCCCGCATGAGCGTGATGGAAAATCTGCAGATGGGCGCGTTTTCGCGCACCGGCGCGGCTCACATCGTGGCCAATAACGTGGCCAATAGCGCAGCCGAAATAGCAGCCGATATCGAGCACATGCTGACGCTCTTCCCGCGGCTGCGAGAACGAACGAAGCAACTGGCGGGAACCATGTCGGGGGGCGAGCAGCAGATGCTCGCCATGGCCCGCGCACTGATGGGACGTCCGCGATTACTGCTGCTTGATGAACCCTCAATGGGCCTTTCGCCCATCCTGGTTGAAAAGATCTTCGACGTAATTCGCACGGTGTCGGCCGACGGCACCCCGATCCTGCTAGTCGAGCAGAACGCGCGTCTGGCATTGGGCTGCGCGCATCGCGGTTACGTGATGGAATCTGGGCAGATTACATTGACGGATTCTGCGTCAGTCCTGCTTGATGATGCGCGCGTGCGGTCGGCGTACTTAGGCGAAGACGGCGCTTGATAGAGGGCTGAAAGGCGCCTCATCAAGCCGTCCCCGCAGGCCCCCCATGCGCTGCGGCCTCGTCAGCGGCCGTCGTGAACGAGTCAGCAAAAAACTCGTCGACCGGCAATCCCGCGAGCGCGCTGAAATCGCGCCGTGCGGCTTCAACCATCACGGGTGCACCGCAGGCGTAGACCTGAAAATCCTCGAGGCGTGGGAAGTCTTGCAAGACCGCCAGGTGAACGAAACCCGTCCGGCCAGTCCACTGATCATCGGGCTGGGCTTCGGACACCACGGGCACATACCGAAAATCCGGAATCTCGCGCGCCCACTGTTGGGCGATCTCGTCGCGATACAAGTCGGCGGGTCTGCGCCCTCCCCAATAAAGCGTAATCGGCCGATCAATGCGCTTGGATCGTGCGTGCTCGACCATCGCCTGGATTGGTGCGAACCCCGTGCCGCTTGCGACCAGAATCAGTGGTCTCTGGCTGTCCTCGCGCAAGAAGAATGTCCCAAGCGGTCCCTCGAATCGCAGGATGTCGCGCACCTTGATCTCAGGCGCGGTGACGCCAAACAGCGCATCCGTAAATCGCCCACCGGCGAAGTGTCGAATATGCAGTTCCAGACCGTCTTCGACCGCGTGTGGGGGCACCGCAATCGAGTAGCTCCGACGCACGCCGTCTTTAAGAATAATGTCGACATACTGCCCCGCCAGAAATTGCAGCCGCTCGGTCGCGGGGAGTTGCAGACGCAGGATCGCCACATCGTTCGTTGGGCGCTGAATCGAGGCAATCCGGCACGGCATTTTGCGCACCGGAATATCGCCCACACCTGCGAGGACCCTGGCTTCGACGGTCAGGTCGGTCTGGGCAACGGCACAGCACAATAGGGCAAAACCGTCCTGTTTTTCAGCCTGAGTCATCGCGCCGGTGGAATGCGCATCCTGCTGCAAAGTGCCCACGACCACCCGCGCCTTACAGGAACCACAAGCGCCGTTTCGACAACCATAAGGCAGAACGACATGCGCTCTTAAAGCCGCTTCAAGAATCGGTTCGCCCGGCTCAGCCGAAAATTTTTGACCGCTCGGGAGGAGAGTGACCAGATGGCCCATACGTGCGTACCCGATAAACTTGTTGAGTTCGCGATTTTGCCAAACTCTAGGACTCAAGACTTTAATGCGACGGCCTGTTCTTCCTCGCAGACTACGCCGCCCGCGTCTGCTGATCGTCGGTTGCGGCGATGTGGGCCAACGGATCGCTGGCTTGCTTGGTTCGCGCTGGCGCGTGTTCGGCACCGCCCGAAGCAAGGCGACCGCCGACGAACTCAGGCGCCTTGGTATCCAGCCGGTGACTGCAGATCTCGATCATCGGCGCACATTGGCCCGCGCTGCTGGCCTTGCCAACTGGACACTCTACCTCGCGCCACCACCAAACACCGGGGCCGCCGATCCGAGACTAGGGCACTGGCTGACAGCGCACGGCGCCGCACAAGCCAAGCGCGCAGGTACCTCGAAACCCTCACCCCGTCTGGTTTACATGAGTACGACTGGCGTTTATGGAGACCGGGCAGGGGGGTGGGTCAGCGAAACTACGCCCGTCCAGCCGACAACACCGCGCGCAAAGCGCCGCGTCGATGCTGAACAACAAATCCGCCAAGCGATAAAGCGTAGACGGCCCGGGGGGCGACTGGGACGGCGACTAGAGCGACCACCAAGCCTGCAGGCAAACATTCTGCGGGTTCCTGGTATCTATGCCGCCGAACGTTTACCGGAAGAACGACTACGCAACCGACTGCCGGTCGCTGATGGCACCGGTGACGGATATACCAATCATATTCACGCAGATGACCTTGCCCGACTGACCGTCCTCGGTTTGATACGAATGCGGTCGGGACGCGTCTTTAATACCGTTGATCAAAGCGATTTAAGAACGGGACAGTGGCTGGATATGGTCGCAGATACGCTCGGCCTGCCCCCACCCCCGCGGGTCCCGAAGGCGGAACTGGCTCAATACCTGACCCCGATGATGCTTTCATTTTTGTCGGAATCCCGCCGAATCGACGGGCGCCGGGCATTGCGCGAGTTAAGGGCCCGCTTGCGCTGGCCAACGGTCGAAGACTTCTTAAAATCGTATTCGGTCCGGCGAATCTGATCAGACCGATCTGATTAGACCGAAGCGCGTTGCGAAATGCGCGCCGAGTCGAGCCGCCCGGCGGTTTCCAGGTGTTGAACCCAATGCGGTTTCTTCCCGCGACCTGACCAGGTTTTGGCTGGGTCGGCCGGGTCACGAAATTTGGGATCTACCTTGCGGCCGCTGCTCACGACGATGCCGGGATTTGCCCGCTCAGTGCGGCGCGATAAGGCCGCCGAGATTCGATCCGCATCCAGTTGATAAAGCCCGGCAATTCGAACGATTTCGTTCAGCCCCCGCGATTGCACGCTGCGCAACAACTGCTTTTCCCGGTGTTCGAGGCGCTCACGCTCTGCGCGGATTTTGAGGAGTTCACTATTGGAATCAGGGGCAAGACGGGCCATGTGGATCTCCGCGGTTGAAATGGATTTCAAATCAAGATTGATCCTACTGCCCGACCCAATCTAACCTCCAGCGGAAAAACCACTGAAAGGTGAAGTAATTCGCAGAATCAAGCATTTGATGCGCAGGCGATCGCGAAAGTCCCTGCCCCGCCCCGGTGGTACGCTCTCGAGAACGAAAAGGATCGGAAATGCAGAACAAAGTTGTCCTGATTACGGGTGCCAACACCGGAATCGGCTTCTTCACCGCATTGGAACTCGCCCGACAGGGCGCGCATATCGTGATGGCTTGCCGGACCGAGTCGCGCGCGAATGCAGCTCGGGACCAGATCCGGCTGGCCACCGGTAATCATCGGGTCGAAACAATCGCGCTCGATCTGGGGGATTTTCAATCCATTCGGGCCTGCACCGATCAACTCCTGGCTCGGGACCTGCCGATTCATTGCCTGATCAATAACGCCGGTATGGCGGGTGCCCGCGGAATAACCGCTTCGGGTTTTGAAGTTGCGTTCGGAACCAACCACATGGGCCATTTTGCGTTGACGCAAGCGCTCCTGCCCCGCATCCAGGAGAGCGCACCCGCCCGAATCGTGACGGTCGCGAGCCGGGCCCATCGCTATGTCACTCGCCTCCGGTTTGAGGACCTCACGGTTCGCACGCGGTCGTGGCTGACCATTCGCGAATATGGAGTCTCCAAACTCGCCAACATTTTGTTCAGTCAAGAACTCGGACGGCGACTCCAGGGGACCGGGGTACACACCTATTCCTTGCACCCTGGGGTAATCGCCAGTGAAATCTGGCGCCACGCGCCGCAGTTCATCGTAAAGCTTCGCAAACGTTCCATGATTACGCCCGAAGAGGGTGCGAAAACCACGCTGTATTGCGCGAGCGCCGACGCAGTCGCCGAACAAACCGGCCTGTACTACGATCAATGTCAGGTCAGGCAACCGAGTGCATTAGCGTCTAATCAGGCTCTGGCCGAAGAGTTATGGCGTTACAGCGAACGTGCCTTGCCCGAATAGCCTTATCCATCATCGGAGACGAATGCCCATGAACTCAACTTTGACCAAACACCAGCGCCAACGACGATTGTCATTAAGCGCGACTGCGGCCGCCGCCCTCGTGATGACCGGACGAACCGAGCTGGCATTTGCTCAGGCATTTCCGACCAAACCGATTCGGCTTCTGGTGCCGTTCGCGCCAGGCGGAACCTCCGAAATCGTTGCGCGCACCCTCGCGGTGGAAATGAGCACTCTACTGGGACAGAATGTCATCGTTGAAAACAAACCGGGCGGGGCCGGTGTCATCGCGATGACCGAGGTACTTAAGGCGCCGCCCGATGGTCATACCCTGGTCCTGGGCCATGTCGGGACGCTGGCGGTCAACCCTTATGCACTCGCGAAGCAACCCTACGATGTCAATAAAGATTTTCAGCCAGTCGCCCTTCTGGCCCGGGTACCCAATTTATTCGTGGTTCATCCCGATGTGCCAGCCAAAAACCTAAAGGAATTCGTGTCGCTGGCGAAAAGCAAACCAGGGAAACTGAACTATGGCTCGGCAGGAAATGCCAGCGCCGGACATCTCGCCTACGAATATCTGGCCATGGTGACGGGCATTGACCTGACGCACATTCCTTACCGCGGCACGGGCCCGCAAATGATCGATCTGATTGCGGGACGCACCGAGACAGCCTCCGCCGGGGCTCCCGCGTTGATGCCCTACATTAAGGATGGCCGGGTTCGGCCAATCGCCGTCGGAATGCCCAAACGCATTGCGGCATTGCCCGACGTACCAACGGTTGCCGAACAAGGCTATGAGGGGTTCGAGACCTCGCAGTGGTACGGAATCATGGCACCCGCAGCGGTGCCCAAAGCCATTATCGAAAAACTCAATGCAGCGGCTAATCAGGCACTGAAAACCCGGCAGGTGGGTGAACGATTCTCGACCGACAATGCGATCTTCGGTCCTGGCACTCCAGAAGATTTCGGCAAATTCATCCGGGAAGAACAGGCACGCTGGGAACTTGTGGTGAAGAAATCCAATCTAAAACTCGATTCCTGAGAGTAGGTCCATGGATATGCAACTGCGCGGCAAGACCGCGCTGGTCACCGGAGCGAGCGCAGGCATCGGTCGCGCCATCGCGATCGCGCTCGCCGCCGAGGGCGTTCGACTCGCCCTGGTCGGCCGCCGTGCCGATGCGTTGAGCGAAGTCGCTTCAGTGATCCAAGCGGACGGCGGGCCGACTCCCACGATCATCATTCAAGACGCGCTCGCCCCAGACGCAGCGCAACGGATCGCCGATCAGGCGCTGGCCGCGCTCGGTACGGTCGAAATCCTGGTCAACAATGCGGGCGGATCACGTCCATTCAAGCTCCACACCGACGAAGCGGTTTGGGAAGAGGCGATCACGCTGAACTTTACCCGCCATCGCCAACTCACCGATCGATTGATCGATCAGATGATGGGGAACGGCTGGGGCCGTGTCATCAACATCACCGGAAAGTCGGAACCCGACGGCATCAACGGTGCCTTTTGTGCGAAGGCAGCCATCCATTCGTGGGCCAAAGGCTTATCGCGAGAGGTCGGAAAGCAGGGGATCACCGTCAACTGCATCCCGCCTGGACGCATCCTAAGTGACCAGATTTTGCGCAACTACACGCCCGAATACAGAGCCTGGCAATCTGAACACGAAATCCCGATGGGACGTTATGGCGAACCCGAAGAGCTCGCCGCACTCGTCGTGTTTCTTGCCTCCCCCAGAGCGCAATACATTACCGGCGCGGTCATTCCAGTGGATGGCGGCCTGCGCCGGTATCAGTTCTGATGGCCAAGCGACCCGAGTAAATCCATCCATGTCGAAAAAAGACACTTCGGACGGCCTACGACCGCTATTTGAGAATAACCGCGCTTGGGCGAAGCGAATGCTGAAGACCGATCCAGCGTTTTTTGATCGACTGGCTCAACAACAGGCCCCTCGCTATCTCTGGATTGGCTGTTCAGACAGCCGCGTCCCTGCAAATCAGATCATTGGACTGCCACCCGGCGAAGTGTTCGTGCATCGAAATGTCGCGAACCTTGTTGTGCCCACGGATCTCAACTGTCTAACCGTCGTCGAATACGCGATCGAAGTGCTTCGTGTGGAACACATCATGGTAGTCGGCCACTATGGCTGCGGCGGCGTTCAAACCGTACTTTCTGGCCAGCGATTGGGACTCTCTGGACACTGGTTGCATCATGTCGAGATGGTTCGGCATACGCACGCGAAACAGCTGGATGCGATCGAGCAACCACAGCAACTTGTCGACCGACTCTGTGAGCTCAATGCCCTCGAACAAGTCAGTCAGCTTTGCCGGCTGCCCAGCGTAATGAATGCATGGAAGCGCGAGCAGGCGCTGACACTTCACGGTCTGATTTACGACATCCATGATGGACTGTTGCGCAAACTCGCCAACCCGGTGTCGAGCCCACCTGACCTCGCACGGTGGCGCAAATCAGCGCTCAAATCGATTTGGTCCGGGAAGTCTCCACGCTAGATGACCCCTTCGATTTTTCATCAACAAGCCTTCCTGCGCCTCTGGTTTGCCAGGATCGCCGGGGTTTCCGGCAGCCAGATGCTGATGGTCGCCATCGGCTGGCAAATGTACGACCTGACCCAATCCGCCTGGGACCTAGGGCTAGTCGGATTGTTCCAGTTTCTGCCAGCAGTCGCGTTGATGTTGGTCTCGGGCCATGTCGTGGACCGTCATCATCGGGCCCGATTGATCGCCCTCTGTTTGGCCCTCCAGGGCATCGTGGCCCTCGTACTTGCAACGCACCCATTCGAGAATGGCGACCCGCAGGGTCACGGCCGAACCCTGCTGCTCGTCCTTTCGCTCGTGCTCGGAAGTATCAAGGCATTTCAGATGCCCGCGCAGTCTGCGCTGATCCCAATTTTGGTTCCCATCGAATTGCTACCCCGCGCGTTGGCCTTCAGCTCGGCAGGTATGCAGGCCGCGATCATCGCAGGCCCGGCGATCGGGGGGTTTATCTACGTGGCGGGTCACGCCACCGTCTACGGCACCTGCGCCGCGCTCTTCTTGGTCGGTACTCTGTTGTGTCTGACCATCCGTCATCCGGCGCCACCCGCTGGCGAGCGTCCAAGCCTGAATAGCCTCCTCGCAGGCGTGCGCTACGTGCGTGATCAGCCCGTGCTGTTGGGTGCGATCTCGCTCGATCTCTTTGCCGTCCTTCTCGGTGGTGCGACCGCATTACTACCGATCTTTGCCCGCGACCTGTTGCACGTCGGCCCATGGGGTTTGGGTCTGTTGCGCGCCGCCCCCGGAATCGGCGCCTTGCTGATGTCAGCAATCCTCACTCTATGGCCGGTCGAGGATCAAGCGGGAAGTAAATTATTCGTGGCGATCGTGGTCTATGGGTTAGCCACAGTGATTTTCGGGGTGTCGAACTCGTTCTGGATCTCGATGGTGGCGCTCGCAATCACGGGGGCTGCCGATATGGTGAGCATCGTGGTCCGATCGACCCTGGTCCAACTGGAGACACCAGATCACATGCGAGGTCGCGTGGGCGCGGTCAATTCAGTCTTCATTGGCGCTTCAAATCAACTCGGCGAATTCGAATCGGGTGCGATGGCCGCCGCGATCGGTCCAGTTGGGTCCGTGATCGTTGGCGGAATCGGATCCATCGTTGTGGCCGGTCTGTGGTGGCAGGGCTTCCCGCAGCTTGCGCGCCGCGACCGGCTGGTGCCCACGACCTGACCGCTGCCTTGAATTTCGAACAGCCCTCAGGTGGTCGGGGCCCTGATGGCAGGGATCTCTTTGTGGTGTTTGCGGACTCGGACCTGATCGTGGTCAACAAACCAGCAGGGCTTCCATCCGTTCCGGGGCGGCCACCTGAGCTGAAGGACAGCGCAATTTCGCGCTTGCAAGCCCTCTATTCGGATGCCCTGGTTGTTCATCGACTCGATATGGCGACTTCAGGGCTACTGTTGTTTGCGCGCGGGGCGGCGATGCAACGCGCGCTCAGCCAACTTTTTGAGCGGCGCCTGGTCCATAAACGCTATGAGGCTGTTGTCCAAGGTCATCTCACGGCTCCCACCGGGACGATTGAGTTGCCCCTAATCGCCGACTGGCCCAACCGGCCGCGCCAAAAGGTTGACTGGGTGCAAGGCAAGTCAGCAACGACTCATTGGCGACTGTTACCGACCCAACATTCAGAATCTCACTCAAGATTAGAGTTATCACCGATCACAGGACGATCGCATCAACTCCGGTTACATCTCAGCGCAATCGGTCACCCGATTGTGGGCGATTCCCTCTACGGGTCCGAGGATCCCTCGCGGGTGAGTTCGCGATTACTCTTACATGCTTCTGATCTTGAGTTCATTCATCCGCTCCGGCAAGAACTCGTGAAGTTTTCTACCACCACCCCGTTTTAAACCTTGCGAGGTCGAACCATGAGCCCCTCACCAGTCACCTCACCAGTCACCTCACCAGTCACCATCATCACCGGCGCATCCCGCGGCCTTGGCCTGGCCATTGCAAGGCAGTTGCTCGCCCAGGGCCATCGACTCCTGACGATTCAAAGAACTCCCAACGCTGACCTCGCCAAGCTCGCCGGCAATATGCAGGAGATGCTCGAGCAATGGTCGGTCGACCTCACCTCACCTGTAGAGGTCGCCGAACAGCTTCAGCAATGGGTCGCGGGTCTGCCGCGGGGCTCTATCAGCGGCCTGAACTTGGTCAATAACGCTGCCATGCTGGTCGAACCAGGCCCGCTTGCCTCAGCTGACCTCACCACAATCAGCCACGCGATTCGAGCTGGACTCGAGGCACCAGTGCTCCTGAGCGCTGCTTTTCTGGGGGCCAGTCACGATCTAGGGTCGGAGGTGCCCCGCAAGATCCTCAACATCTCTTCCGGTCTTGGCCGCCAGGCGATGGCCGGTAGCGCGGTTTATTGCGCGACCAAAGCGGGAATGGACCACGTGAGCCGATCGCTGGCGCTTGAAGCGGCGCAGCAACCCAATGGCGCACGCATCATCTCGCTCGCCCCCGGGGTGATCGATACCGACATGCAGGTCCAGTTGCGCGGCGCCGACCCGTTGGCATTTCCCGATCAACAACGCTTTGTGGGCCTTAAGTCGGGTGGCCTACTCGACACGCCAGCGGCCGCTGCGGCTAAGGTCGTTGCTTATCTAGAGCGACCCGATTTTGGCAAGACCGTAATCGCGGATGTCCGCGATCCGAACTAAACCGGGGCCGCCAGAAACTCGCCAAATCGGGCGATGTCCACGTTACCCCCCGAGACGATCACCCCCACGCGCTGACCACGCAGATCCGACAGCCCGGCGGCCCGCGAAAATACCGCTGCAGCCGCTAGACACCCAGTCGGCTCGACCACCATTTTCATCCGCTCAGCGAAGAACCTCATCGTCTCGATCAGTTGGGCATCCGTTGCCGTCACGACGCCTTTGACCAGGCGCTGAATCACCGGGAAGGTGAGTTGTCCACTCGACTGGGTTTGGGCGCCATCTGCGATCGTTTTTGGGGTATCGATCCGCACGATTTGCCCCAGCGCGAGGCTTTGCTGAGTGTCATTTCCGGCCTCGGGTTCGACCCCCCAGACTTCGATCGCGGGGAGCCGGTGCTTTGCAACCACCGCGCACCCAGAAATCAATCCGCCACCGCCCAGGCAGACCAACAAGGCATCGAGTCCGCCACCATCCAACTCAGCGACTTGATCGATGAGTTCAAGCGCCGCTGTGCCCTGCCCGGCCATGACATCTGCATGATCGAAGGGCGGGATCAGCGTCATCCCCCGCTCAGCGGCAATCTGACGTCCAATGGCTTCCCGGTCTTGGCTATAACGGTCATACAAAACCACATCACTACCAGCCTGGCCAGATTGGTAACCCCGAGTGGCTACCAGTTTGGCTGCGGGCGCATCCTGCGGCATCACGATCACGCTGGGCATACCAAGCATTCGAGCCGATAAGGCAACTGCCTGAGCGTGATTGCCTGACGAATAGGTGATCGCACCTTTCGCACGTTGTTCGGGGCTGAACTTTGACAGCGCATTGAACGCCCCGCGGAATTTGAACGCACCCATCCGCTGAAAGTTTTCCGCTTTAAAGAACAGGTGCGCGCCCGTCATAGAGTTAGCAGTCTGTGAGGTCAGCACGGGCGTTCGGATGGCATGGCCGGCCAGGCGGGTAGCGGCGGCGGTGACATCGTCGAATTGAATGGCCAGACTCATCGGCATCTTTAGGTGAAGTAAAGCGCCGTAATTTACGCCGATTCGTTACGCCAAATCATCAGGACCCAAACTCAACGCAAGATTCAATTGATCAAACGCGTTGCACCAATCAGCATCCTCGAGCCAGCAGGCGCTCAGAACGTCGGCCTGAACCGATGTCCAGAACGGGGCCTCTTCGATCCGCATCCTCGCACCGAGCGGCGCATGATGGTGAATGAAACGGCGAATGCCTTCAGGGTCATCGGCGAGACCCAGTTGACTAAGCAGGCTAGCGAGATCGTTCATCGGCAAATCCGGGGTTGGGATCCGGATAGATCAGCAAAAAACGGGGCGCGCCGCAGCGTGAACACAGCGCCAGTTAATCCAACAAAATCAATCCACCGAAATCAATCCACCAATACCACCGCCTTGATCTGAGCCCAGACCTGCATCCCCCGGATGAGGCCCAGCGACGCGACCGCCCGTGACGTGACTCGGGCCAACAGGATCGATTCGCCGCAACGTAATTGAACCAGCGACTGCGACTCTTCAAGTTCAGCCACAACGGACTCAACGACGCACGGCAAAATATTCTGAATGCTGGTATGGGTTGACCGCTCGGTGGCAATACTGACATCGCGCGCCAAGACCCGAACCCGAGCAGACTTACCGGTGCACGGACCCCTGGAATCTCCGGTCGAAAAACCCTTATCCCGCAACCACAAGTCACCTCCCGGGAATTCGACCCTGACCAGATTCCAGCGTTGGTCGTGCTCGGCGACCTTCACATCGAGTAACGCCCCCGCGTCATCACCCAGAACCACTAGAGGATTGACGGCGCTCAAGACCTCGGAAACCGGTCCGGCAGTGCGCACGCGCCCGCGCTCAAGTACGACCAGATAATCAGCAAGCCGCGCCACTTCATCCGCTGCGTGCGTGACGTAGAGCATTGGGATTTTCAATTCGTCCCGTAATCGTCCGAGCCAGGGCAAGATCTCCTGACGTCGCGCCTGGTCGAGGGATGCCAAGGGCTCGTCGAGTAGCAGCAGTTGCGGCTGAGTAGCGAGTGCGCGGGCAATCGCCACACGCTGGCGCTCGCCCCCCGAAAGTTCGGTCGGTTTGCGATGGAGAAGCCCCGAAATACCCAACAGGTCGATCAAGGAGTCCAGCGAGGGGGAAAACTTTCGCGATGCGGGTGCACCACGGCTCAATCCATAACGAATATTTTGTTCCACATTGAGATGCGCGAACAGGCTCGGCTCCTGGAATACGTACCCAAGCGGCCGCCGCCAGGTCGGCAAAAAAAGCGACACATCGTGCTGCCATTCAGATCCATTGACGGTCACGATTGCGCGTGGCGCGCGCTCCAAGCCAGCCATGCAACGCAGCAGCGTCGTTTTGCCCGAGCCCGATGCGCCAAACAAAACCGTAATGCCCGTGCCAGGCAGCCTCAGGTCAACATCAAGTAAGAATTCGGGCCGAACAAACTCAAGCGTGATCTGAATCGGTTGGGCGCCCCGCACCCTATCAATATTCGTCACGACAACGCCCGCATCGGATTCCGGTTGAGCCAGGTCATCACCAGCAAAATCGTGAAGGAAAACAGCAGCATCCCACCAGCCAACGCATGCGCCTGGGCATATTCCATGGCCTCGACATGGCCGTAAATCTCGGTCGAAACAACCCGCGTTTTGCCCGGAATGTTTCCTCCAATCATCAGCACGACACCAAACTCACCAACGGTGTGGGCGAAGCTCAGAATGGCTGCGGTCAGATACCCAGGTCGCGCGAGTGGCAAAACGACAGTCAAGAACGCATCCCAGGGACTCGCGCGTAGCGTTGCTGCGACTTCGAGCGGGCGTTCACCCATCGCCTCAAAAGCGTTCTGAAGTGGCTGGACTGCGAATGGCAGAGAGTAGATCAACGAGCCGATCACCAAGCCTGTGAAGGTGAAGGCAAAACTGCCCACGCCCATTGCTTGGGTCAGTTGGCCTATTGGACCATTCGGCCCAAGGGTCACGAGGAGATAGAACCCGAGAACCGTCGGCGGTAAGACCAAGGGCAATGCGACCAAGGAGGCGATCGGCACGCGCCAAGCTGATTTCGTGCGGGCCAACCACCAGGCGATTGGTGTCGCCAGAATCAGAAGCAGGATCGTCGTCAGCCCCGCCAGTTTGAGCGTAACAAGGACTGTCTCGACACTCTCGTGATCAAGCCAACCAGTCATTCCTCATAACCGAATGATCGAATGATGGCTCGAGCCTTGGTCCCTCTGAGGTATGCCAACAAGGCGGCGGCGGCTGGGCGGTCTTTCCCGGGATTCAACAGGATTGCGTCCTGAAGGATTGGACGATGGAGTGCTGCCGGAACGATCCAGCTCGATCCTTCGGTGATTTTTCCATCCCGAGTAATTTGTGAGCCCGCCACGAAGCCAACCGAGGCATTGCCACTCGCGACGAACTGATACGTTTGAGTGATGTTCTCGCCTTGTACGAACTTCGGTTGTAAGCGCTGTAATAAACCGAGCGTTGTCAGGGTCTCGATCGCTGCCAGTCCATACGGCGCGAGCTTCGGGTTCGCAATGGCCAGTCTTTCAAAGCCGCCGCGGCGCAGGACCTCTCCCTGATCGTCGACCAGCCCTGGCGTTGTGCTCCATAACGCAAGGCGCCCTGTCGCGTAAGTAAATCGGGTACCTGCGATGCCCAAGCGCTCCTGCTCGACCCTCGCAGGGGTCACATCATCCGCCGCCAGAAGCACCTCAA
>RFVZ01000002.1 GCA_009922405.1 Betaproteobacteria bacterium | reverse complement strand
TGCCGAACTTTGAAATCACCGCTTGGCATGGGATCGCGGTTCGATCGGGTACACCCGCACCGGTGATCGCCAAACTTAATTCGGTGATGAACCAAATTTTTAAAGACCCTGCCTTCAGGAAAAAATGGGAGCAATTGGGGACCCCCGCCGTCGGTGGAACGCCAGACGAGTTCGCAGCCTTGATTCGTTCCGAGTCGGTGCGCCTAGGCCGCATCATCCGTGAGTCGGGCGTTACGCCCGATTGATGGGTCCGATTGATCGGGTCAGTCTAGAACAGCAGATCTGGAATCCACAAAAACTGTGGATAACTTGGTGGACAAGACCCTTAAGGGCGGGTTGAAACGCCCGCTGAGTGGATTTTGAGGTGGCTTGCCTGTTTTTTGGTCAAAACCTAAAAGTCTTTTAAATCAGTTACTTGCTACGTCTGGTTGGGTTTTGCGGGGGGGTGTCAGGGGAGGTCGAGCGGTACGGCGCTTTTCTGTGGATAGACGTTTGGCAAAGCACATCGGTTTGCTGTGGTCAAGTCGGAATTTCGATAGGATCCTGGATTGCGTTCGGGTGAACAGGAATGATTGTGAGAAGACTGGTCCTTTGGGTTTTTCTGTTGCTTACCGCTAATCAGGCCCTCGCTGCCGGATTTTGTTCTGATTTTCAGCGTCGGTTGATCGGGATTGCGCCGGCGGTCTGCCAGCGCGCTGACCTCAAGGCTTCCGACGCGAAGTCGGTTCGTGGACGCCCGCTTTACTTGACGGATGTGCGAGGAGGCGAACCCAGGCTGCGGGCGCTGGTGATCGGCGGCATCCACGGAGACGAGTTATCGTCGACTGCGCTCGCGCTCAAGTGGATTGAATTGGCTCGAGTGACACCCGCGCAAACCGAATGGCGATTTGTACCAGCGCTCAATCCCGATGGGTTGCTCACTCAACCTGGCCGTCGGACGAATGCGAATGGTGTCGATCTAAACCGTAATTTTCCGACCAAGAACTGGGCCAGCGAGGCGCCTGTTTACTGGGAGCAACGAACCCGTCGGGACCCTCGTCGCTGGCCTGGGCGGTCGCCGCTTTCCGAACCAGAGACGCAATTCCTGATGCGCCAGGTGGATGATTTTCGGCCTGATCTGATTGTCAGTATTCATGCCCCCTACGGCGTTCTCGATTTTGATGGTCCGACGATTCCGCCCTCGAGGTTGGGTCGGCTTTATCTGGACCGCGTAGGAATCTTTCCTGGCTCGCTCGGCCATTTCGCCGGCGTTGACCGAAATATCCCAGTCGTCACGATCGAGCTTTCCCACCACCTGCGCGCGCCGGTGGACGCCGAGGTGCGGCAGATGTGGCTTGATCTTCAGCGCTGGATTTCTGAGCGCGGCATGGAACGACTGTCTGGGTCCCAGTCGTCCTAAGGTGACGTTTTATTCTCGGCTTTGGCGAGGCTGCGTTCAACAGTTTTCATCGGGTTGAAACGCCCAGCTTTACCAACGACCGACAGGGTCGGTGTTGTTCGAAGCATCTCGATGGCGGCCCGCTCGAGATCAGCGCACTGCACCTGGGCGATGCGTTCAAGTTGCTGTTCGACAGACCAGACTGATCCCCGGAACATCAGGTCGCGAGCAATTGATTCCGCAGTCCCGAGTGGGCGCTCCAGATTCATCAACAACATGGCGCGATGTTGATTTCGAGCCCGTTCAAGGTCATCGGGATCGATGCCTCGGGCAAGGCGACTAATCTCTTCGCACGTGACTTCGAGCAGTGCTTTCAGGTTACGCGGTGCGACGCCAGCGCTGATTTGAAATAGCCCACAGTCCTCATGACCTTCCGCCCATGCGTCGATCGCATAGGCTAGCCCACGTCGCTCGCGTACCGCCTGGAAGAGCGGCGACGACATGCCGCCACCAAACAGTTCTGCTAGCATTTCAAAGACGGGGTATCGCTCATCGGACCGGCCTGGAATCGGCCATCCCAAGACCAGAGTGACTTGGGCAAAGTCACCTGGGCGATGCCAGTACCCTCCGACATATTGCGCATTCTCGGGCCGTTGACCGATTGTTCCGGCTGGCAGATCGCCAAAATGTCGAGTCACCAACTCCTGGAATTGCTGGTGTTCGATCGCTCCGGCACCGACTACCAGTAGATTCGAGCCGACATGGTGCTGAGCGATCCATTCTGTAAAACGTTCGCGCTGAACGGTTCGGATGACTTCCGGGTCACCCAGGATAGGTCTGCCAAGCGCTTGATCAGGATACGCGGCACGGTCGAAGCCTTCCTGAACGAGGTCATGCGGGTCGTCGGCTGCTTCGGCGATCTCCTGCAGGATCACTTCGCGTTCGCGTTCGATTTCCTCGGGTGGGAAGGTCGAGTCGCGTACGACATCGGCCAGCAGGTCGACTGCCATTGGCGCCTGCTCGCCCAAGAGCGACAAGTAATATGCGGTGTGGTCCCGCGCAGTCCAAGCATTCATTGAGGCGCCAACACGCTCTGCTTCAAAGGAGATGCGTCGAGCGTCACGCCGGCGGGTTCCCTTAAACGCCATGTGCTCCATAAAGTGCGCTAGCCCACCAAGTTCAGCGGGTTCGTGGCGTGATCCAACCCGGAGCCAGACTCCGATCGCGGCGGATCGAAATCCTGGTAGCCGGGCGGAGGCGATGACGAGGCCATTGGGCAGAGTTTGTGTTTCGAGATCCATCGCGTCATTGTCGCCGATTGTGCTCCCCGGGCGGGCCGCACCTGCGATACGATTCTGCTTTGGATATTTAGTTTCGGATGTTTGGGTCTTTTTTGCTAATCGTTAGAGGAGAATAATTCAATGAATAAGGGCGATTTGGTCGATGCATTGGCTGCCAGCTCGGGAGAGTCTAAAGCGGCAGCGGGTCGGGTTCTGGATGCCTTTCTGGAGACCGTGACCGCTCAGTTGGTCAAGGGTGAGAGTTTGACGATGGTCGGTTTTGGTTCTTTCTCGGTGAGCAAGCGCGCAGCGCGCGAAGGCCGCAACCCTCGGTCGGGTGAAACCATCAAAATCAAAGCCAGCAAGGTGGCCAAATTCTCGCCGGGAGCGGGCTTGAAGAGCGCGCTTAACGCCGTCAAAAAATAACGGGAGCGTGGGCTAGCCTCGACCCACGAATGGCATCTTGGTTGCCATCACGGTCAGAAAAAGCGCATTGGCGTCCGCTGGCAGGCTAGCCATCCAGTGGACCGCACTCGCGACGGATTCGAGTCCCATTCGATCTTCTGAAACAATGTGACCATTGGCTTGCGGGATACCGGCGGCCATCCGCGCGGTCATATCGCTGGCCGCATTGCCGATATCAATCTGGCCGCAGGCAATGTCGTGTTTGCGCCCATCCAGCGCCAGCGACTTGGTGAGCCCGGTCACTGCGTGTTTTGTCGCGGTGTAGGCGATTGTGTCGGGCCGGGGGGCGTGGGCCGAAATCGAACCGTTGTTAATGATTCGGCCTCCGCGCGGATTTTGTGACTTCATGACGCGCACTGCCTCCCGAGCGCAGAGGAACATGCCGTTAAGGTTGACGTCCACCACCTGACGCCATGCCTGATAGTCGAGGTCCTCTATGGGACCGCGAGCTTGATTGCTTCCGGCGTTATTGAACAGGAGATCCAGACGTCCGAACTGGTCAATCGTGTGAGCGAACAACTGGGCGACCCCGGACTCGTTGGTCACGTCGGTTGACACCGCTTGCGCGCGTTCGCCAGCGAGAGACTCGGCTGCGACCTGTTGGAGCGCATCAGGGCGTCGGCCCGCCAGAACCACCAACCAGCCCGCTTGCAACAACGCGAGGGCAACGGCTCGTCCGATGCCGCTGCCGGCTCCGGTAACAATCGCAGTTCTGGGGGATGGCGCTGATTGAATCATGACAGTGGGGCTGGGCGAGGGTTGACTAAATACGAGCGAGCGACAAGGGATGAGTGACGAATTTAGCCACTATGGCCGATTGTAGTCAGATCGGCGTTGTCGGCGCATTCGAAGCAGCATCGTTTCGAGAGTTCGAGATGCTGCCTCGAGCATTTCGGTTTCGGTTTCGCGCCAAAGCATGTAGTCGCGCAAACGGTCAGCGGCTTCGGTGACTGCGGCGATTGGATTGGTCCGGCGCTCAAAGGTGTCCTGCAGCGCTTCGTCGCGGCCCGCCAGGACAGCATAGGCAGCCCGTCGGACGGTTTCAAACTCAGTGGCTTCGCGCAGCATCTGTTCAAATTGTTCACGGGATAAAGTATGTTCTTGTGCAGCGGGCTCCATGGGGCTCTCCGGTGCGGCGTTAGGATCGGGCGACAGGTTGCGGTGAAAGCAACACGTTGCCCGTTGTCGGGCCGACCGTTAGTGCGGCAATTCGCGCCACATGGCTTCTCGAGGCTGGTGGATGGGATGAGTTGAGAAAAACCGCATTGCAATTGGAGCTTCTGCGCGGCATCGGCTGAAATTGTTCAACGGATGGCTGACTCAGGCTCGGGTCGGTTCAACAGAAAGAGGGGGAGCGCCAAGAGCGCCTGCGCCGTCGCCGCTAAGCCGTAGAGAGCAGCGCCGACCGCGGCACTCTCGGCCGGGATGCCGGCACCAGAAAGAATGACAACTGCGGCTGCTTCGCGCAGTCCCCAACCAGCGAGGGAAATCGGGATCGCGAGGCTCATGAAAACAAAGCCGGAACTCATCATCAGGGTCAGCGGATCCAGATGCACCGAGGCCGCGCGCAGGCAAAGTCCAAACGTCAGGATGGCGAGCGCTTGCACAGGGATGGAGGGCCAAAGGGCTCGGCGCCACGCATGCAACAGAATGCCTTGCTGGGAACGCAAGGGTGCCAGGCGTTGCTTGATAAAGTTCGGGAGCCATTCTTGATCCAGCATCCGCGAGGCGATGAACAGCGTAAGGGGCATGCCGATGATCACCGCGATCAAGACCAGACCATAGAGCCATGCAGCCCAGGGCGTGAGATGGGCATCGCGCCCCAACAAGCTCCACCCCAGAGCACCGAATACACCAACGATCCACAGACCTGCAAGGCGGTCGATCAGGACCGAGAGGGTTGCATCACCCAGCTTTGCCCCGCGGCGTTTTAGTTGCAACGCACGCCATGCATCGCCGCCCAGGATTGCGCCGGGCAAGACGTTATTGATGGTGATGGCCTCGGCATAAATCCGTGAGGCGGTCCAGATGGACACAGGCGCAGATAACGCGGCGCTAATCCGCGACCAACGCCAGGCGCAGGCGAGGCTCGCAAGGGTCGCGGTCAGGATGCTTAAGCTCCACTGTACCGGGTCGACGCGGCGCAGGGTTGCAAGGATGGCGGCGAAGTCGAGCGTCCACCAGAGCGCCCCAACCAGAGCGAGTCCACCCAGGATTTTGAACGATCTCTTAAGCACGGTTTGCGACTGGGATCACCGTTCGCGCACCACGGGGTCTCGACTGCCGGTTGCAGCCCGGGCGGTCGACCGCAATCGATATTGGGCGCGGCCTCCGGGCTCATGATAGATGCGGATCAACAACTCACCTAGCAGGCCAACCGCAATGGTTTGTGCACCGACCACAACCAGTAGAAGTCCGAGCAGTAGTAAGGGGCGTTGTCCAATCGATTCGCCGAATCCAATTTTCAGAATCGTCATCCATCCCAGAATCAGGCTGCCGATGAGACCGAGGACGACGCCACCGCTGCCAATGGCATGCATTGGGCGCTGCAAAAATCGCAATAAGAATTTGATCCACATGAGATCAACAACGACCCGGATCCAGCGACCGATTCCATACTTGGATTCGCCAAATTGACGCGCATGGTGAGCGACCGGGACTTCCAGGATTCGGGCGCCAGCCTCGGCGGCCAGGGCAGGGATGAAACGATGCTGTTCTCCGTATAGTCTGAGCCCTTCAACGATTTCGCGCCGGTACACTTTGAGCGCGCAGCCGTAGTCATGCAAACGCACGCCCGTGACCCAGGAGATGAGCGCATTCGCAAGGCGTGACGGAAGTTTGCGGGACAGCCCGGAGTCTTGACGATCGATCCGCCAGCCCGAAATGGCGTCAATCTCCGGGCGTGAGCGAAGCAGTTCGATGAGTCGGGGAATGTCACGCGGTTCGTTCTGCAGGTCACCATCGAGCGTCACGATGATGTCGCCCTGGGCGGCGTCAAATCCGGCCTGTAGCGCAGTTGATTGACCGTAGTTTCGGATGAGATATTGACCGCGCAACCAGGGCGTCGTGCTCGCAAGGGCTTCCAGTTGCTTTGCGGTACCGTCAGTGGAACCGTCGTCTGTGACGATGAGTTCGAAATCGGTCAGCCCAGCATCGATCATTGCCTTACCAATGGCATCGACCAGCCGGGCGACGCTCTCACATTCGTTATAAACCGGAACAACGATGGAGATGGACGGCGCCGACGGGTGAGCGGCGGCTGCGGTGACATGAGAGGCACCCGAGGCAATAGAGGTACTAGAGGCATTAGACATGGTGACGATCTTTGACCAGAGTCCTTAGCGAAATGAGGTTCGAAAACGCGCTTTGACCAACCGCCAGCGGAGGCCAGGACGATACGCCAGGAGGTAGGCTAACCCGATCCCGATCAGCGTGAACGTCATGGCGAAGGCGATATCGCTGAACCAGTGTCCACCGGCGACGATTCGAATCAATCCGACGGCAAATCCTGCGACTGTGCCCCCCCAGAGCCAGACGCGATGGCGTCGTCGGGAAATCGCATAGCCCGTTGCAAACCAAAATCCGACGGCCGCGTGACCGCTGACGAATGCGCAGTTTCGCTCGCACTCGTGGGCCTGCTGCAGGGCGGGCGAAAATTTGCGGTTGCCGCCAAACACCTCGACCTGGGCGGGCCTCGCCCGACCGATATTTTCTTTCAGAACGAGGTTGATCAGAAGCCCCGGGCCAATAAGGAGCGAGAGCAGGGCGCAGGCCAGGGCCTGACGGACGCGAAGTGGACGAAGTGGGTGCAGTGGACGGGTCTGAATCCGATTGAGTCCGCCAAATCTCTGGAAGGCCAAACCGCCAGCCAATCCGCAAACGAGTGCTAGAAAAGCGCCTCGAGCCAGCCAGTTGATGCCGTGGTAAATGACCGTAACAACCGGGAGGTCGTGGTTTGTAAAACCTTTTGCATCATCATAAAAAGCGGAGGCAACCTTGAGATCGAGTTCGGGCCACCAGGCTGGGATGAGTCCGAGCAAAATCGAGGCAGCAATCGCAGCCCGAAGGCCCAGTCGGACATTCTGATCCGGAACAATCAAGGCAATGGGCCCGGTTGCGTGATGTGTGATCGGCCCTGTTGATATTCCCGAAAGCCCTGAGCAATCCAGACTTTCCAGGGCTTCGCACAGGCTTCGCAGCCTGGCCCGGGATCATCTGCCTGCGCAACGACCTGCTCGAAACTATTCAACAGTTCAGTGGGGTCGAGTGTGGCGCTAACAATCAGATATCGCTGTGGGGTTGCGCTATCAGTTTGCGCACGTGCAACGGTCGACAGATCGCGAAAGCGGCTCCAGTGATCTGCGCGACGCCCCGCCGGATTCCAGGAGGCGATTCGATTCATTGGCAACCGAAGCTCGTAGGCGAGCAGAGCGAGACTCGCCCGTTCGTCATTGACAAGGAGCATGTCAGCATCAAGTTTGTCTTGAAGCCGGTGGGCGAAATCGGGCCAACCATAAAAACGCGCAAACAGATCGCCCTTTGCGCCCGCTGGTAATCCGATCGCGTGACGCAGGATTGGCCAGTGGACGAAACCCGCCAAGATCGCGATGTTCAGCGCAAACGCAGACGCCAGGGTGCGCCAGCCCCGTTGCCGGAGGATGGCCGTGACCAACAGAATGGTTAGGCTGACATAGGCAGGGAGCGCCCAGTTTGGCTGCGCGCGTGAAAGGGTGGCCTCGGCGCAGGCAATGAGCAGGAGTGGAAATGCAAACCATTTGTGCAGCGATAGGGCGTCTGCATCAAGTTGACTATCCCGGGTCATGTGGGGCGCGGATAGCCGAAAATTGCCGAAGGCCCCAAAGAGACAAAGGAACCCAAAGAGGATCAGCAGGGGGCCGCCAACAACCCACTGGCCCAAGGCAAACTCGATCAGACGCAGTGGATGCAGGCCAGCCCGATCGAGCTGACTAATCTCTTGCGTGTGACCGAGGGTGGGAAAGCCATGTTGTGCATTCCAGACAAGATTCGGTGAGAACAGCAGTGATGCAATAACCAGTGCACACCATGGCCCGGTTCGGTAAAGGTGCGCTCGACGCTCGGGACTCGCAATAAGCCATCCAAGAGTCGAAAGGGCGACGGCTCCCATGGTGTATTTCGACATGAGGCCAATTCCGGTCGCTACGCCGAGAAGGCACCAGTAGCCAAGGTGTCCATTCCGACGGCAGGCGCGCTGCAATGCCCAAAGAGCAATGGACCAGCACAAAACCAACGGGGCGTCGGTTGTCAGGAACCCGCCTGAAACCGCAATGCCGGGAATGGTGGCAAATCCCAGTGCCGATGGAATGGCGTAACGCGACCCGAAGCTGTCTCGAGCGATTAATCCAACCACGCCTGCGGTGAGAGCGTAGATGACGCCGGAAGCGCTTCGAATGACCCAGGCTTCATCGCCTAACAGATGGCTGATTTCCCGGTAAATCAGCGCGATCACCGGGGGTTTGGAGTAATAGCCCCAATCGAGCCGGCTGGACCAGACCCAGTATTGCGCTTCGTCAAAATGTAATGACAGGCCCGCCCACTCTAGCGCTAAACCACGCCAAACAATCAACCCGAGAAGAACGCCTGCAACAAGCAGGATCCTCCCGTTTGATGGAATCATTCCATCGGATTGCTTAGGAGCAGGGTGGGCTGATTCGATCAAGGCTTTCGGACCCGTGGCGCGGCTGGCAGGATTCGAACCCACGACCCCCTGGTTCGTAGCCAGGTACTCTATCCAACTGAGCTACAGCCGCCCGGACAATTAAAGATCATAACATCTGGGTTGGACCGCGATCAAACTAGTCGCCGAATTGACTTGTTTAGAGCCCACCACGCAGGGCGGTTTTCATCAGCTCGGCCATTGAGCGGGCTTCCAGTTTTTCCATCAGGTTGGCCCGATGCGCTTCGACGGTCTTGATGCTGATGCCGAGGTCGTCAGCGATCTGTTTGTTGAGCCGGCCAGCCACGATGCGCTCGAGTACTTGCTGCTCGCGCGCAGTCAGTCGCGATAAACGAACATCGCGTTCACGACCGATTGTTGCCGAATCGTCGGTTCCTTGATTCTGTTCCAGGCAGGCAGAAACGGCTTGCCGGAGGGAGGCTTCACTGAAGGGCTTTTCGATGAAGTCAAAGGCCCCCTTTTTCATGCTTTCGACTGCCATCGGCACATCGCCATGTCCCGTTACAAATACCAGAGGGAGTTTGGAACCACGGCGGATCAGGACGTCCTGCAACTCGAGACCGCTCATGCCAGGCATTCGAATGTCGGCAATCAGACAGCCGCCGCTCTTTGGGTCCACACGCTCCAAAAAATGCTCTGCGCTCTCAAACGCTTCGACGCGATAACCGTTGCCCTCAAGCAACCATCGCATCGAATCGCGAACGGCCTCGTCATCCTCAACAACAAACACGGTGTCTTCGTAAACAATCATAGTGCAACCTGAGTGGATTCTTCGACTTCTTGATAGGCTTCCGCGAGCGGCAGGGTGAACCGGAACACACACCCGGTGGGTTCAGCTGGTTCAACCCACAGGCGTCCCTCGTGGAATTCCACAATTGTGCGACAAATGTTGAGACCCATTCCCATGCCTTCGCTTTTGGTGGTGTAAAACGGCTCGAATAAGCGATCCTGAAGTTCTTGCGACACCCCTGGACCGGTGTCAGCAACCATGAATTCAAGCTGATGTCCGACCACGCTGACAGCTAGACGTAATGAAAGTTCTCGAGTTGACTGCGAGCGCTGGCCGTCGCTGCGCATGGCCTCAATTGCGTTCTTCATGAGGTTTAGTAAGACTTGAGCGATCAGAATGGGATCAGCCCAAAAATTGGGTAGTTCGACGAGCGGCTCGACATCGATTCGGATTCGGTGGCGGGATGCATCGATCTCGGCGAGGCCCACGGCATCTGCGATGATTGTTCTCACCTCACATGATTCACGCGACGGTTCGCTGCGTCGCACAAATCCCCGAATTCGGCGTATCACTTCAGCGGCGCGCTCGGCCTGGCGCCCCGTCTTGGAGAGCGCATCGATGAGTTCCTCACGGTCCATAGATTGGCCCCGAAGTGCCCGATCACGCAGACGGGCAGTGAGCCCGGAAACATAGTTCGAGATCGCAGCCAAAGGTTGATTGATTTCGTGAGCAAGCGACGACGCCATCTCGCCCATGGTAATCAAGCGGGACGTGTGGGCCAGCTTTTCATCTTGCCGCCGCTGTCGCTCGAGATCAAATCGCCGATTGGTGATGTCGGTGGCGACCTGAATCTCAACCTGGCGGCCGTCCACCCAGCGGATCGGGCGGGTCCGAACCTCAAACCAACGTTGGGTCTCGTGACTCCAGACTTCGGTTGCTGACTTGTCAGTCTTGGGGGCGGCGATCGCCGCCCGTAAAGACCGATGTCCAGAAGAGTCAGAGCCGAAGAGTTGGCGGTACATTGGGTTGGCGAACAGCAGGGTCTCTGCGCCAGTGTCATCAAGGCCCAAGACGGAAACCGCGGCATCTAATTCGTCGAGGACGGTCGTGAATCGATCCTGGGCAGCGGCAAGTTCGGCGCGAATGCGACGGGGTTCAGTAATGTCGGTCACCGAGGTCATCCAGCCGACTTTTTCGCCGTTGTGATCGATGAGGGGAGAAACATACATCCGTGTATCGACTGCCCCGCCGTCGCGTCTTTTAAGCCGGACTTCAATTCCAGCGGGGGAAGCTTCGCCAGCTAACATTTTTTGAAGGGCGGCTGCCTGATGAATGATTTCGTCATCGGTCCAATAGGGAAATGGAGCCACTGCGCCGACCAATTCCTCGGCGTCAAATCCGGTCATCCGACAGAAGGCTCGATTGACGTACGTGATGCGGCCCTGGTTATCGAACGCCCGCATACCGGTCAGCATCGAGTCTTCCATTGCCCTGCGAAAAGCCGCCTCTGCGAGGGACTGTCCCAGCGAGTGGTCGCGCTGCGCCTCCGCTAGCATGCGCAATCGAACCGCGCGCCAGAGCAACCCGAGGCTGGCCAGAATAAGAATCGACAGCGTCATGACCGCGCCGTAAAGAAGCCGCTCTACCCGTTGTGGTCTCGGTTCGTAGCCATAGGCTTTGAGACGCAGTCCATGACCTGGTGGCTCCAACAGGATTTCATGTTCGAGCGTCGGCTGTCCGGCCGAACGGATTGAGGTGCTCGCAAGAACCTGGCGCTCGGCGCTGAGAATCTCAAGCTTGTATCGTTGCCTCGAATCGTTGGCCATCGCAATCGGAAATAACCGACTGAGGGGGTATCCCACAAAAATAGAACCGCTCGCCACGCCACTGCGCATAATCGGGATGTGCAGTTCGATCAGCACGCTGCCGTCCTCGACGGTGAAAGGTCGACTCCAGGCGGTCCCGCGGCGAACGAGCGAACTGCGCCAGGCCTGAACTCCGATCGAATCTTCGATCTGCATGCCAGGGATTCGGGTGTCGGGCGGAGTAATCGTAGATTGCGATAGCACCCACAGAACCGTTCCCCTGGTATCAATCGCCCCAACCCAGGCGACTTCTGGGTTGCGCTGCAAAAACTGGGTTGGAGCACCGAGGGTCGCACCGGGCGGGGCAACCTCACCGAGTTCTCGATAGGTGGCCCGAGACCATTCCGGTGCGGCAGCTGCGACTGATTCGGTATGAGCTTGCCAGCGGTTTCTGAGTGCTTGTTGAGCCCACTCGAGATCTCTGATCAGGGTTTGTTGCTGTTGCTCCTGATCGCTCTCCTGGGCATAGAAAAATGCGGACGTCATCAAACCTAGAAACAATAGGAGTCCAACGGTCGGCGCCGCTAACCACCGCCTGAGCGATTGGAGCTCTGGGGCGCCGCCGACGGTGGGCTTGATCGGCGAGGGTAGGGCAGGAGGGCGTCCGTTAAACATATCGATAATTATTCTAATTTCGCATTATGAAAAATGGTTTTCCAATCTGAAAATATGTCTTGCAAGTTCTCTGAAGCACCTTGAAAATTTGAATCATCGCGCGTCGTTGCGTTGGCAGGAGACAACTATGAATGCAATACCGGAACAATTCGCTGGTTCTATCCACGATCCAGACCCGCAGGAAACCCAAGAATGGCTGGATGCGCTCGAAGGGGTGATTCAGCGTGAGGGTCCCGAACGGGCGCATGCACTTTTGGAACAGCTGATTGAGCAGACCCGTCGGTCGGGTGCATACGTTCCATTTTCCCCCCATACCGCCTACGTCAATACCATCCCGACCCACCTCGAGGTGCCGTGTCCGGGGAACATGGAGTTCGAGGAACGGATCCGCTCCTACATTCGCTGGAATGCGATGGCGATGGTTGTCCGCGCGAACAAGCATAACCCACCCGATGGCGGTGATCTGGGCGGTCATATTGCTTCATTCGCATCGCTCGCGACGATGATCGGCGCGGGTATGAATCACTTTTGGCATGCCCCCCATGAAGGTCACGGTGGAGACCTGGTCTATTTTCAGGGCCATGCTGCCCCGGGGCTTTACGGGCGCGCTTATCTAGAGGGGCGCCTGAGCGATGCGCAACTGGATCACTTCCGGCAGGAAGTTGACGGTATCGGGCTGTCGAGTTATCCGCATCCGAAGTTGATGCCAGAGTTTTGGCAGTTTCCAACTGTTTCGATGGGTCTCGGGCCGCTCATGGCGATCTACCAGGCTCGATTCCTGAAGTATCTCCACGCACGCGGCTTGGCAGATACGAGTAACCGGAAGGTCTGGGTGTTTTGCGGCGACGGCGAAATGGATGAGCCTGAGTCGCTTGGTGCGATTGGTCTCGCCGCGCGCGAAAAGCTCGACAACCTCGTGTTCGTTGTGAACTGCAATTTGCAGCGCCTTGACGGGCCAGTGCGGGGTAACGGCAAGATCATCCAAGAGCTTGAAGGCGACTTTCGAGGTGCGGGTTGGAACGTCCTTAAACTGATCTGGGGTTCGTACTGGGATCCGTTATTGGCCCGCGACAAGGATGGCATCCTGCAACGGGTCATGATGGAAACCCTCGATGGCGAATACCAGGGCTTCAAGGCCAACGATGGCGCCTACGTGCGCCGGAAGTTTTTTGGCAAACACCCCCGTCTGCTCGAACTTGTCAGCAAGATGACAGATGCAGATATCTGGCGCCTGAATCGCGGCGGCCATGATCCGCACAAAGTCTATGCCACCTTTCACAGCGCTACCCAACATCGGGGCCAGCCGACAGTAATCCTAGCCAAGACGGTCAAAGGGTACGGGATGGGTCGGATTGGCGAGGGCAAGAATACGACCCACCAGCAGAAGAAGCTAGATCACGACTCGATCAAGGATTTCCGCGACCGTTTTGGCATTCCGATCCCGGATGATCAACTCGAGTCTCTGCCGTTCTATAAGCCAGCCGACGATACGCCTGAAATGCGCTACATGCACGAGCGCCGGGCTGCCTTGGGCGGATACCTGCCCCAGCGTCGCATGCGCTCGTCGGAGACTCTGATCGTGCCGCCCCTCAAGGCGTTGCAGGCGGTTCTGGAGCCGACGGCCGAAGGGCGCGAAATTTCGACGACCCAGGCATTCGTCCGGATTTTGACGGCGTTGGTCCGCGATCAGTCACTTGGTCCGCGCGTTGTGCCGATCGTGCCCGATGAGGCGCGGACCTTCGGAATGGAGGGAATGTTCCGCCAACTCGGGATCTATGCGCCTGAGGGTCAAAAATACGAGCCGGTCGATCGTGATCAGGTGATGTACTACCGAGAGGATAAGCAGGGTCAGATTCTCGAAGAGGGAATCAATGAGGCAGGCGCGTTCAGTTCCTGGATTGCCGCGGCGACCTCGTACTCGACTAACGATCGGGTGATGGTGCCGTTCTACATTTACTACTCAATGTTCGGATTCCAGCGGATTGGTGATCTTGCCTGGGCGGCTGGCGATATGCAGGCGCGCGGGTTCTTGCTCGGTGGAACGGCGGGGCGGACCACCCTCAATGGTGAGGGTCTGCAACACGAAGACGGACACAGCCATATTTTGGCCTCGACGATTCCTAATTGTGTCTGTTACGACCCGACGTACGCTCACGAACTCGCGGTAATTATTCAGCACGGTCTGGAACGCATGGTGGCTCGCCAGGAGAATGTTTATTACTACCTGACGGTGATGAACGAGAACTACGCTCATCCGGGACTCCGTGCTGGCGATGAAGACGGGATCATTCGCGGCATGTACCGACTGCGCGAATCGACTTTGAAGTCGGGCCGGGGCGCTAACAAAGCGAAGGGTAGTGTGCAGTTGCTAGGATCTGGAACGATCCTGCGCGAGGCACTTGCGGCGGCGGACCTTCTTGAGAAGGACTGGCAAGTGGCAGCCGACGTCTGGAGCGTGACGAGTTTTACTGAACTGCGTCGCGACGGCCTTGATTGTGACCGCACCAATCTTTTGCACCCTGAGGCGGACCCAAAGGTGCCTTATGTCACACAGGCGTTGGCGGCCACGCAGGGTCCCATCGTGGCGACGACCGATTACATGAAGCTGTTTGCTGATCAGGTGCGGCCATTTATTCCCAAAGGGCGCGATTACCGAGTGCTCGGTACGGACGGATTTGGCCGGTCGGATTTCCGGGCTAAATTGCGTGAGCACTTCGAGGTAGATCGCCGTTTCGTCGTGCTGGCAGCGTTGCGTGCGTTGGCAGACGAGGGCAAGCTGGATCGCAGTGTTGCGGCCGAGGCGATTCTTCGGTACGGGATCAACCCCGCGAAGGCCAACCCACATAGCGCATGAACAAGGACGGGGAAAAATCCATGAGTGCGGTGATTGAACTGAAGGTACCCGACATCGGTGATTTCGAGTCGGTCGAGGTGATTGAACTGTTGGTCAAGCCGGGCGATTCCATCCGGCTCGAACAGAGTTTGATCACGGTGGAGAGCGATAAGGCTTCGATGGAGATCCCGGCTTCAGCCGCGGGTATCGTGCGCGCGCTGCGAGTCAAGGTCGGAGACAAAGTGCGCGAGGGCAGCGTGGTCCTTGAGCTTGAGACTTCGGAGGCAGTTGCCGCGGTTGTTCCTTCGGAACCTGCAGCCGCCCCTGCTGCTGCGGTCGAAGCGCCAGTATCCGCCCCCGCGGCTCCAGTCGCTCCAGTGGCCTCACCTGCCCCCGCTTCCGCCGTAGAGCCGCACGTGCCTGCGGCCTCTGACCCGGTCAACCAACCCCATGCGTCGCCATCGGTGCGGATGCTCGCGCGTGAACTTGGAGTCGACCTGCATCGGGTCACCGGAAGCGGTCCCAAGACAAGAATCACTCCGGATGATGTGCGCGCCTATGTCAAACAAGCCGTCGCTCTGTCGCTCGGAATGTCCGTTTCAGATGGTCATGGCGGATCTGCCGGAGGCGGTGTAACAGGCGCCGGTGCGATCCCGTTGTCAGCCTTCGGTGGGCGAGAGCTGGCGGCATGGCCGAAGATCGATTTCGCCAAGTTTGGCGAGGTTGAAGCGAAACCGTTGTCCCGGATCAAAAAACTTTCAGGCGCCAATCTGCATCGCAACTGGGTTGCGATCCCTCATGTCACCAACCATGACGACGCGGATATTACGGATCTCGAGAATTTCCGGAACATTCTCAATAAGGAGAATGAGAAGCGCGGCATCAAGGTCACCATGTTGGCTTTTCTGATTCACGCGTGCGTTGCCGCGCTCAAGAAGTTCCCCGAATTCAACGCGTCGCTCGACGGCGATCAGTTGATCCTCAAACGGTATTTCCATATTGGGTTTGCGGCCGACACTCCAAACGGCCTCGTGGTTCCGGTGGTTCGCGATGCCGACCGCAAGGGTGTGCTTGAGATTGCACAAGAGACTTCGGCTCTGGCAGCCAAGGCCCGCGATGGCAAATTGTCGCCAGCCGAAATGCAGGGCGGCTGCTTCTCGATTTCCTCGCTGGGCGGCATCGGTGGCACCTACTTCACGCCCATTATTAATGCGCCCGAAGTGGCGATTCTCGGAGTCTGCAAGTCGCAAATCCGCCCGGTCTGGGATGGCAAACAGTTCGCACCGCGTCTGATCCTGCCGCTCTCTCTATCGTGGGATCACCGGGTCATTGATGGCGCTGCAGCGGCGCGATTCAATGCCTATCTGGGGCAGTTGCTGGCGGATTTTCGCCGCACCTTGCTGTAATTTGACCCAGGCCGATTTCATTCTTAAGTGGAGCAGAATTTGATGTCGAACACTCTGGAAGTCCGGGTTCCGAACATTGGCGATTTCGATGCGGTCGAGGTGATCGAAGTGCTCGTTAAGGTCGGAGATTCCGTGTCGGTTGATCAAAGTCTGATCACTGTCGAAAGCGACAAGGCATCCATGGAGATCCCGAGTTCGTCGGCTGGAACGATTGCAGAGATCAAGGTCAAGATCGGCGACAAGGTGGCAGAGGGTTCTGTGGTCGTTTTGCTTGCAGCCCAGTCGCTGGGGGTCTCCACAGCTGCGGACGTTAAATCACCCGCAGTTCCCGCAGCCCAGCTGGCGGCCCCAACCCCGTCGGCCATCATTACTGGCTCATCGGTGGTCGCTGATCATGAATGTGATTTGGTTGTGTTGGGTGCAGGCCCCGGCGGCTATTCGGCAGCCTTTCGCGCGGCTGATCTCGGGCTAAACGTGATTCTGGTTGAGCGGTATCCGACGCTGGGTGGGGTTTGCCTGAATGTTGGTTGTATCCCGTCGAAGGCACTGCTACATGTGGCCGCGGTCGCGGACGAGGCGCGAGCGCTTGCGGATCATGGCATTGGGTTTGGACCGATGCAGGTGGATCTCGATCGTTTAAGGGGCTGGAAAGATCAGGTGGTCGGGAAACTGACAGGTGGTCTTGCCGCGATGGCGCGTACCCGCAAAGTCAAGGTGATTCAGGGCCGGGGCGAGTTCATTGATGCGCATCATCTTGCGGTCGAGGCTGACGCGGTCCATGAAACTGGCCAAGGGTCAAAGACGATTGTCCGGTTTCGGCAGGCGATCATTGCGGCTGGTTCTCAGGCAGTCAGTTTGCCGTCCATGCCAAAAGATCCCCGCGTCATAGATTCAACAGGTGCGCTCAAGCTCACTTCGATTCCAAAGCGAATGTTGATTGTGGGTGGTGGAATCATTGGCCTCGAGATGGGTACGGTCTACTCGTCGATCGGTACGCGCCTCGACGTGGTCGAGATGCTCGACCGTCTGATGCCAGGGGCTGATCGGGATCTCGTCAAGGTCTGGGAAAAGAAGAACGCCCATCGTTTCGACCGGATCATGCTGAATACCAAGACGGTATCCGCTCGCTCCGAATCCGACGGTATTCACGTTCGGTTTGAGTCAGTTGCGAATCAGGGATCGGATGTTTCGGTTGAAGAACAAATCTATGACCTGGTGCTGGTTTCTGTGGGGCGGCGCCCCAATGGCGACCGAATCGGCGCACAACATGCGGGTGTTGCGGTGGACGCCAGGGGCTTCATTGCCGTTGATCGGCAGATGAAAACCAACGTCGGCCATATCTTCGCGATTGGAGATCTCGTCGGGCAACCGATGCTCGCGCACAAGGCGGTTCATGAGGGGCATGTGGCGGCTGAGGTGGCTGCGGGCCAGAAACGATTCTTTGATGCCCGAGTGATTCCGTCGGTGGCCTACACCGACCCGGAAATCGCATGGGTCGGCATCACCGAAGAACAAGCGAAAAAGGAAGGATTGGCCGTGCGGAAGGGCGTTTTCCCTTGGGCCGCGAGCGGTCGCGCGATTGCGAATGGTCGGGATGAGGGGTTTACCAAACTTTTGTTTGATGAGAACACGCATCGCATCATCGGCGGTGGGATTGTGGGGACCCATGCAGGCGATTTGATTGGCGAGGTCGCCCTAGCGATTGAGATGGGTGCGGATGCCGTTGATATCGGGCGGACCATTCACCCACACCCAACCCTGGGCGAATCGATCGGCATGGCCGCCGAGGTGTTTGAAGGTGCCTGTACCGATTTGCCGCCCGCCCGAAAATCAGCCTGAAGCTGGGTTATCCCGGTCCGCTCGACCCTCAACTTAGCATGTTGGTGTCACCGCAGACTGAGAGCGCCTGCCCTGAGATTGTCGAGGCTCTTGGGCTGGCAAGAAAGACCGCATAGTCGGCGAGTTGCTCGGGGCTCACGTATTGCTTGATGGAAGTCGCAGCAAAAGCGCTTTTTTCAATTTCTGCAAAAGTGACGCCTTTAGCCTGAGCTTTTGCGCTGAGCACACGGTGTTGCCGCTCGCCGGAGACGACCCCTGGCAGGAGTCCGTTTACTCGGATTCCGTCGCCGCCCAATTCGATCGCGAGCGATTTCATGAAGCCAATTACACCCCACTTGGCTGCAGCATAGGGCGTGCGTAATGCGAATCCGAGGCGCCCCGCGAGCGAGGAAACATTCAGGATGCTGGCATTGCTGGAGTCTCGCAAAGCACCGACGGCCAGTCGGGTGCAATTGAATTGCCCCGTTAAGTCGACGGCGAGGCAACGATCCCATTCTTCAGGATCGATCTCATCGACTTTGCCGGTGGGGCCTGCAATCCCTGCGTTATTAATCAGGCAGTCAAGTCCACCGAGGTGCACCAAAGCCAAATCGAACCACTGCTTGACTTGAGCCCGGTCGGCCACATCGCAGACCAATGCATGGATAGCCGGGTCGGATTCTTTGAGTGCATCGATTGCCGCCTGATTCACGTCACAAATCGAAACGACCGCGCCTTCCCTGGCAAATGCCCGGGCGATGGCGAGGCCGATGCCCTGCGCACCCGCAGAAATCATGACCCTTAATCCCTTAATGCCGAGATCCATAACTGCTCCTGAGGTGGGGTTTACCTTGGTTGACTGGGTTCAGAATTGACTTCACGCTCCATTAAGGCCTTACCAATTCCTAAACGAAGCTGGAGATAAACAGTTATGAGCTCATCCGTCAATCAGGGACGACGCACCGCGTTGGTCGGAGCGTCCGCCGTTGCAGCCTCGCTTGGATTCCCAGCGATTAGTCGTGGGCAATCCGATGTGATCCGCATCGGTCATCTGACGCCTCGAACCGGCTTTTTGGGTCCGCTGGGCGAATACGCAGTTCAGGCTGCGGATATGGCGGTGGCCGAGGCGAACGCGGCGGGTGGCGTCCTTGGACGGAAGATCGAGCTCTTGAAAGAAGATTCCGTTAACCCGCAGACAGCCTCAACCAAAGCCGAGCGAATGATCGAGCGCGATAAGGTGGCCTGCATCATCGGCGAGATATCGTCCGCATCGGCCTTGTCGTTGAGCCAGGTAACGGAACGTGCACGGACGCTCTTTATTAATACCGGTGCGAATTCGGATGAGCTGCGGGGCAAAGGCTGCAAAAAATACATGTTCCACATCGAAAGCCAAAATTCGATGTACGTAAAAACTTGTGGCCGGTCGCTGATGGCGCAGGGGTTGGTGAAGGGGAAGAAATGGTTCTCGTTGACGGCCGATTACGCCTTTGGCCATGATCTGTTGCGGGTGTCCAAGCGCTTCATGTCGGCCAATGGCGGGGACTTTGCCGCGGATAAGTTGGTGCCGACCGATGCCACTGACTTTTCGCCCCTGCTGCTTGAGATCCGGAATGCGAAACCTGACCTCGTGATCTCGAACCTCGCGGGCAATCAGATCACGAACTTCCTCAAGCAGTACTCGGAATTCGGGCTGGCATTTCCAGTCGCTGGTTTCGGGTTTGACACGGCATTGGCCTGGGGTGCCGGTCGTGGGAATTTTCTCGGGACCTGGCCGGTTGTCTGGCACCACCTGATTGAGACCGCTGAAACCAAAAAATTCGTCGCTGAATTCACGAAGCGCTACGGGCGCCCCCCAGAGAATCAGGCTTGGGGTGATTACAACGCGATCCGTCTGACGCTGCAGGCCATGGCGGAGACTAAATCCACGGAATCGGCCAAACTGGTTGAACACTTTGAGAAAGGTGCGAAGTTTGGACTGATGAAGACTCGGGAGGGGTATTTCCGCAAGTCTGATCACCAGATGATGCATGAGATGTATACGGTGCAGGCCCTACCCGTGAATGAGATTAAGAACAACTACGACATTTTTCGCTCGTCCGCCCCGGTGCCTGGGCCGAACGAATCCCTGGAGGTCATCGCGACCACCAGCGAAGAGAATGAGTGCAAGATGGCCTGATTGTGCTTTTTCTTCAACATCTGTTGAATGGGCTCCTCGCTGGAGCCTATTACCTGCTGATCGCGCTGGGTTTGTCGCTGATTTTCTCGCTCGGCGGCATCGTGAATTTGGCGCACGGTGCCTTCTACGCCATTGGCGCTTATCTGGCGCTGTCTATTGGCAATCAACTCGGATTCACCAGTGCGGCGATTCTTTCGCCCCTGTTGGTCGGTTGTCTAGGCGTCGTTATTGAGCGCGTCCTTTTTCGTCGGTTTTATAAGAGTGACCCAGCGCTTTCGTTGTTGCTGACCTTCGGGTTGGCGATGGTAGCCGAGCAGTTGCTGCGGATGATGTTTGGCGCAGCGCCGCTGTCATGGTCGATCCCGCCCGAACTGCGCGGCCAGATTTTCATTGGCGATTTCGTTTATCCCCGCTATCGGCTACTTATTTTGAGTGTCGCGGTTTTGTGCGTGGCGGGGCTTTGGCTGTTATTGCAACGCACGCCCTTTGGGCGGGTTGTTCGCGCCGGGGTTCAGAATCCGGAGATGCTTGGCGCACTTGGGATTTCTCTGCAACCCTACATGGCCGCGGTCGCTTTTCTGGGTGTCGGTTTGGCGGGTTTGGCTGGGGTGATGCTCGCGCCGATTTTCTCGATTCATCCAGCGATGGGTGCGGAAATTATTACGTCCGCGTTTGTTGTCGTCGTGATTGGCGGTCTGGGGTCGTTTTGGGGCGTGGTACTCGCAGCCGTCATCGTGGGTGTTACCAAGGGCGTGGTAACTGCCTTGGGATATCCGGAACAATCCGAGGCCGCAATTTATTTGCTGATGTTGTTGGTCTTGTTGATTCGCCCTCGTGGCTTGTTTGGCGAACGCATTCAGCGTTTTGAGTGAAACCGATGCCCCAGAAACGCGATCTCCTGTATCTGGCCATTGGTTTGGTCATGTTGCCCTTCCTGTTGACATCACTCGGTCTGGGCATCAGTTCTGCAACTGAAGTCGTGATTTTTGGTCTCGCCTGCATGGCGCTCAATGTTCTTGTGGGCACAACCGGTCTCACGTCTTTTGGTCACGGTGCTTGGTTCGGACTGGCTGCCTATGCGACTGCCCTGGCCCAGTTGCGTTGGTTTCCAGGCGATTTTTTGATCCCAATGCTTGTTGGTCTCGGCACGGTGATCGCCGTTGCTTTCACCTTCGGCTATTTGATCCTGCGAAGGCGCGGAGTCTATTTTTCATTATTGACGCTCGCGATGTCGGCGATGTTGTACTCGGTCGCCTTTCGCTGGACCGCATTGACCGGTGGTGAAAATGGATTGGGCGGTATCGTCCGCCCGGCGCTGTGGGGGTTCGATCTGGAGACCGCGCAGGGCTACTACGTCTTGGTTGCAGTCATCACGATGCTGGCTGGCGCAGTGCTTTGGCGCTTTCATCGGTCTCCGCTCGGAACGGTACTGGTTGCCATCCGCGAGAACGAGCAACGGGCACGCTTTCTCGGTTATCCGACCGATCAATACAAGCTGATTGCGTTTGTGCTCTCGACCTCCTTGACCGGCTTGGCTGGCGTGCTGTTGCTATTCAAGAATCGTATGACGTCAGCGGAACCAATTTCCGTTGCCTTCTCTGGTGAACTTTTGGCCATGGTGATCATCGGCGGAATGCGCTCGTTCATTGGCCCCGCGATTGGCGCTCTGTTTTTCGTTATCTTTCGGGATTATCTCTCGAGCCTGACTGAGAATTGGCTTTTGGTGTTTGGCCTGCTCTTTGTCGGATTCATTGTTTTCTCGCCCGATGGCCTGGTCGGCCTCTATGCGCGGGTCATGGCGCCCTTTCGTCGGAAGCGAGTGGGCGAGGCTGCAATGTCTGCCCGTCAGGCGGGGAGCACTGCGTTGCCGGAGTTCTTGAAACCGCCAGTCGCTGGGGCCCGTCCGGTCCTTGAAGTCCGGGGGCTACGCAAAAGTTTTGGCGGGATTCGCGCCGTTCAGGGCGTTAATTTTACGGTTGCTGACCGAACACTCCATGCGCTGATTGGGCCGAATGGCGCGGGCAAGACCACTGCCTTTAACTTGATTTCGGGGCAGTTCAATCCCGATGAGGGCGCGATTACCCTCGAGGGGCAATCGATTGCGGGCATGTCGCCGGAGGCTATTACCCGAGCGGGTGTCGGCCGTTCGTTCCAAATTACGAATCTTTTTCCGGCTCTGACCGTGGCGGAGAACGTTCGACTTGCGGTACAGGCTCGTGATCCCAATCGATTCGGCTGCTGGATTAATGCGGAGTCCCTGAGCCAGGTCAATGAGCAAACCCAGGCCATCGTGCGCACCATGGGTTTGGCTGGCGTGGAGGGAGCCGAGGCTTCCTCTCTGTCGTACGGGGGGCAGCGCCTGTTGGATATGTCGTTGGCGCTGGCAACCAAGCCTCGTGTTTTACTGCTGGATGAGCCACTTGCGGGGCTTGCGGCACTCGAACGTCAACGTGTCGGAGACTTGATTAAGCAAATCTCGAAGGACCTCCCGGTGTTGTTGGTCGAACATGATATTGACCGGGTGTTTGCGTTGGCGGATGCGGTCACTGTGATGAATGAAGGGGCGGTGCTGATCGATGGCGATGTGAATGATGCGCGCGACTCCAAACGCGTCCAGGAGGTCTATATTGGGTCTGGGTCGGAGGCGTTGGCGGGTAAGCACCGTGAAACAGCCGCCATTGAACGTGAACTTCTACGCCTGGATCAAGTCAATACCTATTACGGTAAGAGCCATATTTTGCGCGATGTGAGCTTCCATGTCGCTGAGCATGAAATCGTCGCCTTGTTGGGTCGAAATGGGGCTGGCAAGTCGACTTTACTCAAGACGATTGTGGGTATCGCGCCGCCGTCAAGTGGAGATATTCGTTTGGGTGGGATTCCTCTCGCGCGGGATACCTCCGCCGAGATTACCCGCCGTGGCGTCTCCTACGTGCCGCAGGGGCGGGGCTTATTTTCCGGAATGTCGGTCGCTGAGAACCTTGAACTCGGTCGGATGCGACGGCGTAACGGCCAGGGGGCGTTTTGGGAAGAAGAGCGCATTTTCGAGTTCTTCCCAAGAATTCGGGAACGCTGGCGGTCACCTGCTGATTATTTGTCCGGCGGTGAGCAGCAGATGGTTGCGGTCGCCAGAGCTTTATCAGGGGATACCAAGGTTTTGTTGTTGGACGAACCCTTCGAGGGCCTCGCCCCCGCAGTCGTCGAGGAACTTTTCGAGGCGTTCGATCGACTGCGCCACGAAATCTCGATCGTAATCGTCGATCATCATTTGGACCTCGCTTTGGCACTCTCCGATCGAACCGTGGCACTCGAAACGGGGCAGGTGACCCATATCGGCCCGTCGAATCTATTGTTCCAAGATCTAGAATTGCGCCGCAAGGTACTTTGGCTTTAAGGAGTTAAGAATGCAAACCGTTGGCATTGTCGGAGCGGGTCTGATCGGATGTTCATGGGCGAATGTGTTCGCGCGCTCGGGCTGGAGGGTGAAGGTTTGGGATCCGGTCGATTCGCAGCGTGCAGCGGCGCTGTCGATCATCGGTCACTCACTGCGTGACCTGGCGGCTTTGGGTTTGGTAGAGGATGCCGAGGCTGCGCACTCGCAGGTCAGCGTGGTCGCGACCCTCGAAGAAGCCGTCGACGGTGTGTCCTATGTTCAGGAGAGCGGCCCGGAGCGCCTCGACGTGAAGATTGAATTGTTTCGGCGGCTGGATGGCGCGGCCGCTCCTGGGACCATTCTCGGATCTTCGACCTCGGCTATCGTGGCGTCAAAATTTACAGAATCGCTCGCAGGCCGCAGTCGCTGTCTCGTTGCGCACCCGGTAAACCCCCCGCACCTGGCCCCGGTAGTGGAACTGTGTGGTGCGCCGTGGACGAGCATCGAGACCAAGCAACGCGCTAGCACCATCATGCAGAGTGTCGGTCAGGTGCCGGTTGACGTCCGGCGTGAAGTCGACGGATTTGTATTGAATCGATTACAGGCCGCTTTGCTAACGGAAGCCTTCAGACTCGTCCAGGATGGCGTTGTCAGCCCTGAGGACCTGGACCGCACGGTCGCCGACGGGCTCGGTTTACGCTGGGCATTCATGGGGCCATTTGAGACGATTGAACTTAACGCGCCGAATGGTATTGCCGATTATTGCGAGCGCTATGTCTCATGGTTTCGACGCTATCAGGCGGACGCTCCACCCGCAGCCGTTTGGGATGACGCGAGTTGGCAGCGAGCTGTTGCAGCTTGGGGTAAGCACCCTAGCGCCGCTGAGATCGTTCAAAAAACGGCTTGGCGAAATCATCGTTTGGCCGCTCTGGCGGCCCATAAAAAGACGCAGTCGTCTTTTTGAATTAAATTTTCGATAATTCGCTGTTTCTGCGGATATCTATTTTTAAAGGTTGCCCAGCATGTCGGCCAATATCGCCTCGTCATCAAGTCCCGCCGCTCCTGCTGTGTTGAAACGTCGTCGCAAGGTCATGGTGACTTGCGCCGTGACGGGCGCGATCCATACGCCAACGATGTCCCCGTATCTGCCGATTACTCCAGCTCAGATCGCGGAGGCAGCCCTTGGTGCGCATGCCGCCGGAGCGGCCTTGGTGCATTTGCATGCCCGCGATCCAATGACAGGCCAACCCGATCAACGTCCTGAAGCATTTGAGCCATTTTTGAAGGTTATTAAGCAAAACAGTGACGCGGTGATCAACATCACAACGGGTGGTGCCCCCACCATGGGGGTCGATGAGCGGCTTAAGCCCTGTGCACATTTTCAGCCTGAAGTTGCCTCGCTCAATATGGGTTCGATGAATTTTGGTTTGTTCCCAATGCTCGGTCGATATCCAGAGTTCAAGTTCGACTGGGAGAAACCCTACCTGGAGGGCTCGGACGATCGGATTTTCAAGAATACGTTCAAGGACATTGAAAATATTCTGACGACTTGCGCCAGTCACGGGACCCGTTTCGAGATCGAGTGCTATGACATCGGACACCTCTACACGCTGCGTCATTTTGCGGATCGGGGCTTGGTGAAGGCGCCGTTTTTTATTCAGTCGGTGTTTGGGATTCTCGGTGGTATCGGTCCGCATCCGGAAGATGTCGCCCATATGAAACGGACCGCTGATCGCCTTTTCGGTGACCAGTATCAGTGGAGCGTTCTCGGTGCGGGGCGCAATCAATTGCCGATTGCGGCGCAATCCATTGCGATGGGTGGCAATGCGCGGGTGGGCCTTGAGGACTCGATCTGGATTAGTCCGGGGCAGCTCGCACAAACGAATGCCCAACAGGTGAAAGCCGTTCGACAGGTCATTGAGAGTTTGGGACTCGAGATTGCGAGTTCCGAAGATGCGCGGGAAATTCTCCAACTGAAGGGTCGTAACAGCGTCAATTTTTGATCTCAATCATGCGTCCGAACGCCCTTCGAGAGCGCTGGAAAGCCGGTGGCGCCACAGTCAATGGCTGGCTAGCGCTCCCTAATAGTTTGTCCGCCGAGATCATGGCCAGGCAGGGGTGGGACTCCCTGACGGTGGATTTGCAGCACGGCCTGGTTGATTACCAGGCGATGGTGCCTATGCTTCAGGCAATCACCACGACTGCAACGACCCCACTCGTTCGCGTCCCATGGCTAGAGCCAGGGATCCTGATGAAGGTGCTTGATGCCGGTGCCCAGGGGGTGATTTGCCCGATGGTGAGTACCCGAGAAGAGGCACAGCGGTTTGTCGCGTACACACGCTACGCGCCGGCCGGAACCCGAAGTTATGGACCCCTGCGAGCGATGTTGGTGAATGGGCCGGATTATCCGGAGTGGGCGGACCAGGAAATCGTCCGGTTTGCAATGATCGAGACGGCGCAGGCGCTCGATCAACTGGATGCGATTTTGTCGGTCGAGGGGCTCGACGCGATTTATATCGGCCCGTCGGATCTATCGCTTGCCCTCGGATGCCGCCCTAGTTTTGACGACGTAGCGCCCCCGGTGGCGGAGGCGATCCAGCATATCCTCGAACGAGCCAGGTTTTATGGGGTGGCAGTGGGCATTCACACGGGGTCACCCGAGGGCGCATTGCGTCGGGTGGCGGCGGGATTTCAGCTGGTTACAATTGGGTCGGACGCAAATTTCATCGCTAAAGGTGCGCAAAGCGTTCTCGCCGCCATGCGGACGGCCCGAAGCGACCCATGAGATTTACTCCGGTTTGATCCCGGCACGTGTGATCAGGGCTTTCCAGCTTTCATGGTCGGCTCGAATGACCTCTTTGAATTGATCGCCAGTCCCGCCCGCAGGGTCGGCGCCGACTTTGAAGAACCGCTCCACGACATCCGGTGTTTTCAGCGCCGCGTTGACCTCGCGATTAATCCGCGCAACGAGATCGGCCGGCGTTTGGGCTGGTGCGAGGATCCCAAACCAGTTACTAATTTCAAGTCCTTTAATGCCAACCTCAGTGAAGGTCGGCACTTGCGGCAACGAGGCGCTGCGCTGAGCTCCTGATACGGCGAGTGGTTTTACCTTCCCGTCCTTGATATGAGTTTGCGCGGAAACCACCGAGTCCATGAGAAACGCAATCTCTCCCGTGATCAAGTCAGGGATGACGAGTCCGGTTCCTCGGTACGGGATGTGCACCACGAAAAGATTGCCGGCGCGCCATTTGAACATCTCGGCGGAAAGGTGCGGGTAGGTTCCGATTCCGCTCGACCCAAAGTTGTACTTTCCGGGATTGCGTTTGAGCAGGCTGACGAATTCGGTCACTGTATTGGCGGGAAAACTCGAACCCACAACCAGAACGCTTGGCGCGTTTGCAACATGTACCACCGGAATAAAATCGCGGGTGGCGTCGTAGGGCATCTTCGGATTAAGGGCAGGGCCCACGGAATGGGTTGACGACGTGCCAAGAAGCAGCGTGTACCCGTCGGCTGCTGACTTGGCGACCATATCCGCGCCGATCACGCCACCTGCACCCGGCTTGTTTTCGATGATGACTTGCTGAGTAAGGGTTGTCGATAGCCGGTTTGCCAGCGCTCGCCCGATGATGTCGGTGGCGCCGCCTGGTGGAAACGGAATAATCAGACGAATGGGGCGATTAGGCCATGCGGATTGTGACAATGCGTGTGGCCCGAAAGCGGCGAGGGCAGCGCCCGCCGAATTCCGAACAAGCCACCGTCTCGATTTCGATGCAAGGATTTTTTTCTTTTGGATGGGAATCGTCATCGTTCAAAGATATCAGGGCTAATCAATTCCAACAAAAAAGCCCTGGTCGTTTTACCGAGCAGGGCTTTGCCATCAAACCGGGAAGCCGTGTAATCACGGCTCCGGCAGAAGAATTACTTCTTCTCGGCTTTCTTCTCGTCTTTCTTCATTTCGTCTTTCTTTGCAGGCGCTGCAGGCGCTGCAGGCGCTGCAGGCGCAGCCGCAGGAGCGGCGGCCGGTGCGGCGGCTGCGTGCGCGCCAGCGAATGCTGGGGTGCCAACGGCGGCGATGACGGCAAATACCAGTGCGGAAATCAGTTTGTTCATGGTTCTATTCCAATAAAAACAGGGTGGGATGAGCGGTTGGAGCATAAACCCAATCAAGAACACAAGGCAAACTGTTTTTGAATGAGTGAATGCTACGTGTAGTAACGCTTAGTTACGAAGTTGGTTGACCTAAGAACAGATCCATCGGGTACATTCGCGCCCTATGTCTTCCATCCGATTATTTCTCGTCGCTTTGCTCGCGCACATTGGCTGGCCTTTGGTGGCCTTGGCCGCTCCGCACACACCCGCTGCGGATGCGGTGGTCGTTGAGAAACTGCCTTTGCGGGCCCAGGATCCGACGTCACGCGAACTGAACCGGTTGCGTGCGGCATGGCGTCAGGATCCACAAAACCCCGAGTTGGCGGCGGAACTCGCCCGGGCGTACTTCGAGCAGGCCGTCGCGGAGGGAGATCCACGCTATCTTGGATATGCCCAAGCGGCCCTCAAACCTTGGTGGTCGGTGACCGAGCCGCCGCCGGTGGTACGACTCGTTCGGGGCATGGTTCTGCAGTTTAGCCATCGGTTTCCCGAGGCCATTGTTGACTTGACCGAGGTGAGTCGCCTTGAGCCAAACAACGCTGTCGCGTGGTCCTGGTTGGCAGCTGTTTATCTGGTAACGGCCGATTACGCCAAGGCCCGCGAAGCTTGTGATCGTCTTAAGCCCCTCGCCGCCGATCTCGCCGTGGTCGGATGTCTGGCCTACGTTGATTCCTTGACCGGGCGAGCACAATTCGGACTTGAACGACTGTCGTCTGCCTTGCTTCGACAGCCCAAGGCGGATCCGGCTCTGCGGCTTTGGACATTGACCCGGATGGCTGAAATCTCAGAGCGACTCGGCGAGAATCGGCTAGCCGAGCAACACTTTCGCGCCGCCCTTGCATTGGACGTGCGCGACACTTATTTGTTGGCCGCATTTTCAGATTTCTTGCTTGACCAGGGTCGCCCCGCAGAGGTTTTGACCTTGCTTAAAGAGTTTGCCCGGGCTGATACCTTGTTGTTGCGCCTCGCTTTGGCTGCAAAGGATGCCGGTAGCCCCAATGCTGCCAAGTATCAACAAGAGATGCGTGAGCGCTTTGATGCGGCGCGGCGTCAGGGCGATGCGCTTCATGAAAAGGAAGAGTCACGCTTTGCCCGATCTCTTCTTAAAGAAAATCAGCGCGCGCTTGCATTGGCGGAGTCTAACTATCGGATTCAGCGTGAGGCTGCGGATGCGCGGGCCCTGCTCGAAGCGTCGATCGCCTGTCGCAACCCGCAGTCTGCCGAGCCAGTGTTGGAGTGGATGGCTCAGAGTAGGGTTGAATCCGTGATTTTGCAGTCGCTGGCTCGTCAGGTTCGTGCTATCAAGGCTCCCGATTTGACGAAGGTATGCACTTGAACCGCTGGTTTTCGATCTGTTTTCTGGTGTTGCTGGCGCTCTCGGGTTCTGCGCAGGCCCACAAATCATCGGGCAGCTATCTCACCATCGATGTCGCGCCACAGTCCACGACCGGACGCTTGGATATCGCCTTGCGCGACCTCGATTTTGCCTTGGGGCTCGATCAGGATGGCAACGGAGAACTAACTTGGGGCGAAGTGCGCGCCCGCCATGCCGATATTGCCGAGCTGGCTAAGAATCACGTTGGGCTCAAATCCGACGGCGCAGAGTGCCACCTCGAGATTGGCCAGCAGCAAATCGATGAGCATTCCGATGGGGCTTACTCGGTTTTACCACTGGTGTGGCAGTGTCCGAAGGCTGTGCAAACACTTGAAATCAATTACACATTATTCGCCGACATCGATCCACAGCATCGGGGGCTTTTTAACTTGCGGTTCGGCGAACAGTCACAAACGGCCGTGTTGGGTGGTGACCGTCCCATTCAACAATTCGAGATCAATGCGTCCACCCAATCACCGGCTCTCGGGGGGGGGCAGGCGCTCTTACAGTTTGGGCTACAGGGACTCTGGCATATCTGGATTGGCTTTGACCATATTTTGTTTTTGCTGTCTCTCCTGCTCCCTTCGGTTCTTGTTTACCAATCGCGCCGTTGGGTGCCCGCAGAGGATTTTCGGCAGGGGGGTGTCGAGGTCCTGAAGGTCGTCACGGCATTTACTGTTGCGCATTCAATTACCCTGACATTGGCAACCCTGCAGTGGGTCGTTCTGCCATCGCGTCTGGTGGAATCGACAATTGCCGCCTCAGTTGTCCTGGCCGCACTCAATAATGTCTGGCCTTTATTCCAAGGACAGCGATGGACTGTTGCGTTCCTGTTTGGCTTGATTCATGGATTTGGCTTCGCCAGTGTTTTGACGGACCTTGGGTTGCCATCGTCGGCGCTGTTAGTCGCGTTGTTTGGTTTCAATTTGGGCGTCGAAGTGGGACAGCTGGCCATCGTCGCCGTCTTTTTACCGCTTGCCTGGGGGCTGCGTAGCACCGCGTTTTATCGCCGCGGGGTCATGACGGTGGGTTCGCTAATGATCGCGGCTCTGGCCTTGGTTTGGCTGACGGAACGTTTGTTTGACGTCCAACTCCTCGTCAAACTCCCAATTTTTGGTTCCTATCGATAACTGTCGCATTACAATCTAAGTTGATGTATTCAACTCGGGGATAGTCGATGGCAGAAGAAGGCGCACCCGCACCCAAACAGATGTCGCTGGCCGAGGCTCTCAAAGAGGGTGCCAAAGGTCCTGGGGGGGCGATTACCGATGTTTCGCAACTAGACGGTCCGTCCAAGTGCGCAGTGGTATTGCTGACGGTAGGTGCCGAGATCGGCTCTGAAGTCTTGCGCCTGCTCTCGCCTTTTGAGGTC
>RFVZ01000001.1 GCA_009922405.1 Betaproteobacteria bacterium | reverse complement strand
ACGTTCGAATTTCGCGGTCGACAGTTCACCCAGATCTTCTCGAATTGAGTTTTCTCTAGATGAGTGCGCCCGGTCGGCCCCGGGCATTGTGTCGTTCGAGCCACCGCTTGATCCCCCGATATAAGGCGGTGGCCAAGGCCTGCTGATGGGCGTCATCGGTCAGTCTGAATTCTTCTTCCGGATTGCTGATGAAAGCCGTCTCGACCAGAATGGACGGAATGTCGGGTGCTTTGAGCACCGCGAACCCAGCGCGTTCGACACTCGGTTTATGCAGGCGTCCGACGCCCCGGAGCTCTTCCAGGACCGAATTGCCAACGCGCAGGCTGTCGTTAATCTGCGCTGTAGTGGACAAATCGAGCAATAGCTGGCGGACTTCGCGCTCTGGGGCGCTACTTAGATTGACGCCCCCGACCCGATCCGCTGAATTTTCTTTGGTGGCGAGCCAACGCGCGGCGGTGCTCGAGGCGCCGGTTTCGCTCAGCACAAAAACGGAAGATCCGCGGGCGTTAGTGGTACTGAACGCGTCGGCGTGAATGGAGACAAACAGGTCCGCCTTGACCCGTCTCGCCTTCGCCACCCGGGCACTCAGAGGGACAAACCAGTCCCCGTCCCGGGTCAACATGGCGCGCAAGGCAGGGTCTTTCTGGGTGAGTTCAAAAAGCCGTTGCGCGATCATGAGGGTGACATCTTTTTCCATCGTGCCGCCGGGGCCAATTGCGCCCGGATCTTCGCCGCCATGGCCAGGATCGATGGCAATTGTGATGGGGCGATCCAGCCGCTCCGCCATTTCGGCCCTTTCCGACCGCTTCGGGGCGGTTTCCAGCTGCCTGATCAAGGCATCTAGCCCAGGTTCGTTCGGTGGGCGTCGATCGATTAGGGCTGCCAGCGGGTCGGGCGCATCGCGCGGGATCAGGTCGATGACCAATCGATGCTGGTAGGGCTCCGTTGGCAGTAGGGTAAAGACGTCGGCACGCGATTCTGCTTGGAACTCGATCGTCAACCGGATTTTGCCCACCTCCGGCTGAGTCACAAGGAGCTTTCGGATCCAGGGGTTGTCCGGATGGGTTCGCGGGATCCGTTCATTCAACCGCTCGCCTGCTGCATTGGCCTCCAGATCGATGACCAACCGATCGGGCCCCTTCAGCGTGGTCGAGGTCCAGGCCGGGCGTCCAGAAGTTTCGATGGTTAAACGGGTGTGATCGGCGGCGGGCCACATCCGGATCGCCACCAAGGCCGTTGCTGACGCCATGTTCCAGGGGATCCATCCACCAAGCCCGATCGAGGCCGTTCTGAGTGCTCGCGCGAGCAACGCGCGACGCACTAGGTGTCTAGCAGGCGGGGTCAAGGGCCTGGATCCCGATTTGCCGCATTTGCTGAATTTGCCGAATTTTCTGCTGCCATTCCCAGCGAATCGAGTCCTTTTTGAGCTCTCGGGCTGCATGCGCTTATCGTGGCGAGCCGCCCAACATCGCATATTGCCAGTTCAATCTTCAGGTCAGTCGCAGGTACAAATGTTCCTCCCTGCTCGGGCCATTCGATCAGCAAGATCGATCGACCGTTGATCAAATCGTCAAGCCCCGCATCGATCCAATCGGTTGGCGCCTGAAACCGATAGAGATCGAGATGGTGGATCTCCATGCCCGCGGGGCTGTAGCTTTCGACGATCGTAAACGTTGGACTGCGCACGCGTCCACGCTCGCCCATTTCCGCAAGCAATCCTTGGACGAGGGTGGTCTTACCTGCCCCCAGGCCGCCCAACAAGGTCACAATCCAGCCTGGCTCGATTGCATGCGTAATTGTTGCGCCGAGGCGGCGCGTATCCTCAGGTTCGGCGAGAAAAACTGTCCGGGAATCCATCGGTATGGACCTTTCGAAATTGGGCCTGGCCATCAGGGAATGGGCACGCGCTGCTGGGTTTGCCAGCATCGGCGTCGCTGACGTGGATCTTAGCGATGCCGAACCCGGACTGCTGGCCTGGCTTGATGCCGGGATGCACGGCACGATGGATTATATGGAGCGCCATGGGTTGCGCCGCGCTCGTCCCGCCGAACTGGTTCCAGGGACTGTCCGTGCGGTGATGGTGAGCGCCGATTACGCCCCCGATGATCCTGATTGGATCGAATCGGCATGGCGCACGCTTGAGGCAACTGAAAGGGCCTACGTCGCCCGTTACGCGCTCGGGCGGGATTATCACAAAGTCGTCCGAGGCCGTTTGCAGCGGCTCGCCGATCAGATCGGCGAAGCAATTGGTCCGTTTGGGTATCGGGTCTTTTGCGACTCAGCACCCGTTATGGAAGTTGAACTGGCCAAGCGCGCAGGCCTCGGTTGGAGAGGAAAAAACACCTTGCTCATTCATCCGCAGCGCGGCTCCACGTTCTTTCTCGGAACGCTTTACGTTGATCTGGAATTACCCGTCGATGCGCCGACCGAGGAGCACTGTGGCACCTGCTCGCGGTGCCTCGACATCTGTCCGACTCAGGCCATCGTCGCTCCCTACCGCCTCGATGCCCGGCGCTGCGTTTCGTATTTGACCATCGAACTAAAGGGCTCGATCCCTGAGGATCTGCGGCGACCGATCGGTAACCGAATTTTCGGCTGCGATGATTGTCAGCTGGTCTGTCCCTGGAATAAATTTGCCCGACGCATCGAGATCCCAGACCTGCAGCCCCGACCACTCGACCCCGCAGGTGCCGGTGGTTTAGACACCTCCCAGCTGATTGACTTGTTTCGCTGGGGTCCGAGCGATTTCAACGACCGAACGGCGGGTACCGCAATTCGTCGGATTGGGCACGAGCGCTGGCTCCGCAATGTCGCGGTTGCTCTGGGGAACGCGTCCAAGTCTGATGAGGTGATAACTGCCCTGGCCAGTCGCGCCGACGATCCATCAGAACTCGTGCGTGAACACGTCACCTGGGCTCTGCTATCGCACCAGTGAAAGCCACACTGGCAAAGTGATCATGGCGCTCAGGGTCGAGACCGTGATCGCCGCCGCGACCAGTGGACCATTACCGCCCATCTGAATCGCGAGAATATAAGCGCTCGACGCTGTCGGAAGCGCAGCGAACAGGACGACGGTCGCGAGCATATCGGCTTGTAACCCAACCAGCGTCCCAAACCACAGTGCGCAGGCCGGTACCAGAACCACTTTGATCACCGTGACGACCCCAACCAGCCACCGGGAACCCGCGACCCCGCTCACATTCAGGCCGGCCCCGACGGATAGCAAACCGAGCGCGACTGCCGCTTGCCCCATTCGGTTAAGCAGAGCCATCACCGGTTCTGGTAACTCGATACCGAGCGTGCTGCCGATTAGCCCTGCACCGGTGGCGACCAAAAGGGGGTTGCGCAGGAGTTGCACGAATAGGTTTCCGCCCGAATGCGAGGCCAGCGGCAACACGGCGAGGGCATTGCAAAGGGGTACCGCGAATGCCACGATGATCGCGAGTTGCGCTACCCCCGCATCGCCACTGAGTCGCTGCGCAAGCGCCAGGCCGATATAGGTGTTGAAACGAAACGCGCATTGCTGTAGAGACGCGAAATCGCGGGCGTCTGGCTTCAGGATCCAGCGCGCAAGCCAGACAGCAACGAGGGCAATCAGCACAACACCGATCGAGACCCAAAGCATGGGGAGGGTCGAGCTGGAATCCAGGCGGCTGCGCAGGCTTGCCGAGAAGAGCAGGGCTGGAAACAGAACGAAATACACCAGTCGTTCAATACCCGGCCAGACCTCTGCGCTAAAGCTGACACCCAAGGGCAGCCCGGGCCCCGATAGCCGCCTCAACAGGCAACCAATGAGGATCAAGGCAAGATCAGGGAACAAGAGGAGCGCGGTCGACATGCAGGCGGCAGTGTAACGTCCACTGAGCGGTCGATACACCCAATCTCGTTAAACTGAGGTTTACCGTTATTCGGAGCTCCAATCATGCCCTCCGATTCAAAGCGACCCTCGTTGCGACCTTCAGCGCGACCTTCAGCGCGACCTTCAACGCGAACGCCTGCCGCCCGTGCGCAGCAGATCGATCAGCCGTTGATCGATGCCTTTGTTGACGCCTTGGTGCTTGAAGATGGGCTGTCCAGTGCGTCGACCTCGGCTTATGCCCGCGACCTGAACCTTTTGTCGTCCTGGCTTGGCGAACATCGCGCATGTGGGCTGGCCCAACTCGATGAATCCGGATTACTGGCTTATCTGGCAGCGCGCGCGGGGCACGGCAAAGCCACATCGGCCAACCGCCGATTAACCGTGTTTCGGCGGTTTTATCGCCACTTGGTTCGGCTGGGGCAGCTTCAGGCAGACCCCACGATTTCGATTCGTTCAGCCAAGCAGCCCGAGCGGTTTCCGCAGTCCCTGACAGAAACCCAGGTCGACGCCTTGCTTGCTGCACCCGATCTGGGAACCCCGCTTGGCCTGCGCGACGGCGCGATGCTCGAGACTCTCTACGCAACGGGGTTGCGGGTGTCCGAGTTGATCGGATTACGCACCATCGATATTGGCCTGGCCGAAGGCGTAGTCCGGGTGATTGGAAAAGGTAACCGCGAGCGAATGGTTCCCCTGGGTGAAGTGGCATTGGATCGAATCCGGCAGTACTTGCGTGAATCAAGACCGGTTTTATGTGGAGCTCAAACCGTAGACGCGGTGTTTCTGACGGTGCGCAATCAGCCAATGACCCGACAGCATTTTTGGGGGCTGATTCGGCGACATGCGCGACAAGCCGGGATCAACCGTCTGCCCTCGCCGCATGTGCTGCGCCATGCATTTGCCACTCATTTAATGAACCATGGAGCCGACCTGCGGGTAGTACAACTCCTGTTGGGTCATGCCGACATTTCCACGACCCAGATCTATACGCACGTCGCGCGCGAGCGCCTGCGGCAGTTGCACAGGGCTCACCACCCACGCGGCTGAGGGCGGGTTAAGTCCAATGCGAGCCAGCCTTGGAGGCCGATGCACGGGTGGGTGGGGGCGTGATTCGCGCCCCAGAGGGCGCTGACTCTAGAATCAATTGACCCCCCCCACCGAGCGTCGTTGATGAAAATTTCTCGAATAATCGCGGGCGCTTGGTTCCTGCTGTCGCTTCATTCGGCCGCCTGCGCTCAGGAGCCGATCCTCGAACGTCGGCCACTCACGTTCGAGGCCTTGCAGACCCTGGGCTACGACAGCAATTTAATGCGTTTGCCGGCCGAAACCGTGTTACCCGCAGCGCTCAGTGATCGATCCAGCAGTTACTCGCGAACGCGGGGCTTTATTGCGTATGACGATACGCAGAGTTTGCAGCGAATTCGAGCCAGCGCCAGCGCCGAGGCGGTTCGCTACGACCGCCTGTCCTTGTTCGATCATGAGGCCGCGCAGATCGATGCCCGTTGGGATTGGGCCATTGGGAGGCCCTGGTTCGGAACCCTCGAAGCCGGTGCCCAACGGTTTTTATCGCCATTCACCGAGGTCCGACCCTTCAGCGGTTCGAAGGTCATTCTGAACATGATTGACCGTACGCAAGTGCGCTTTTCCGGGGGCATCAAAGTGACACCAGCATGGTCCGCCATCCTTGGGATGGATCGGGTCGATCGCAACAACTCCGACCCCTCCCGTACCTCAACCGATCTGGTTGAACGTGGGTACGATGCGGGCCTGCGCTGGGTTCCTGTTCCGGATCTCGAGAGCGAACTGCGTTGGCGCCGTGTGGATGGTGAGTACGCGAAGCGGGCTGTATTTGATCTCTTCGGCGATTTGATTCCAGGTTTGGTGGCCGATAACGCCTTCACGCAGGATGAATTCACGCTCCGGGGCGCGTTTGATGACGGCGGGCAAGGCCGCAGCGAAGGTTCCATCGGATGGGTGCAGCGACGTTTTCCAAACCTGAAGGGGCGTGACTTCAGTGCTCCTGTCTTGAGGCTCCGATACACCTGGCGCCCAACCGTCAAGCTCTCTCTGCCCATCGCGATATCGCGAGAGTTTTATTCCGTTGAACAGTTAACTTCGACCTTCGCCGATACCGAGAGGATCTCGCTGGCACCAACGTGGGAAATTGATGCCAAGAACCGGGCCGTTGTGGTGCTTGAACGTCAGCTGCGATCCTTTAAAGGCGACGCTGGCTCTGCCTTGGGCTACGTTTCTGCCGGCGGCCTCAATCCAAATGAGATCCGCAACGACGCAGTCAATGTGTTCGGCCTCAAGTTCACCCACGAATTCACCCGGAACTGGTTTCTCGACACGGACTTTCGATCCGAACATCGTCATTCCAATTTGGCGGCGTTTCGCTTTGATGTCAGGGTCTTCTTGATTGGGCTACGATTGGTCCTATGAACCTGGGCCATCCAAGCTCCAAAATGCGCCTCGCGGCGGCGCTCGGCCTCGCGCTGTTGCTCGGCAATCTTTGGTATCACGGACAACAATCCTACGCGGTCAACCTGATTCGACCGCCGATCGACAAACTTGTGCACGTTGTTCTTTTTGCGTCGATCGGCACCCTTTTGTGGATTGCTGCAGGCGCCCGCCGGCTGCTTATCGTGTTGGGAATTGCTGTGCTCCTGGGAATGCTGGACGAATTGATCCAGTGGTTTAGCCCCGGGCGGAGCGCCGAATGGCTCGATTTGCTGGCTGACGCAATCGGCGCATGTCTCGGAGTTCTGCTTTGCAGTCAGATCGCCCGACGATGTGCTCCGCCGATTGGTCTAACACCTGCCATCAATACGCATTCGGATCCCGCACCATCAGGCGCACCGTTCCCCACAAAATCTGCAGATCCAGATTGAGTGACCAGTTGCGCAGATAGGCAAGGTCCAGGTCGATCCGACGGCTCATGGCGTCCACCGTTGCCGTTTCACCGCGCGCACCATTGACCTGCGCCCACCCGGTAATGCCTGGCTTGACCTTGTGTCGGACCATATAGCCTTTGATCAGAGACCGGAACATCTCGTTGTGCGCAACGGCATGCGGTCGGGGGCCGACGACGCTCATGCGTCCCTGCAGGACGTTAAAAAATTGCGGGAGTTCATCGAGCGAGGTCTTTCGAATCCATCGACCGACATTGGTAATTCGAGCGTCCTCCCGGGTAGCCTGACGGATCACGGCGCCGTCGTCCTGCGTGCGCATGGAGCGAAATTTCCAGACTTCAATTTCGCGACCATCCAGCCCGTACCTGCGCTGACGGAAGAGAATGGGTCCGGGTGAAGTAGTCGCAACCGCGATGGCGACACCCAGCATGATGGGGGTCGTCAGTGCGATCGCAATCACTGCCAGAACGATGTCGGAGAATCGCTTGACGAAGGCTTCCGGGCCAAAGAACGGGGACTCGCATACCGCCACGACGGGCATGCCACCGATCGTTTCAACCCGTGCCTGAATCAGATCATGGACAAAAATGTCGGGTGCAAAATAGATCGAGGCAGTTGTATCTCGCAGCGCATCCAGAAGAGCCAGGATTCGGGGCTGCGAGGCCATGGGAAGAGCGATGTAGATCCGTTGAATTTGATGGTCCTGGACATATCGCGCGACATCGGACAGACGACCGAAGGGCGTGACAGTTCCGTCTTCTTCATCCTGGCAGCCCAAACGCTCGTTGTTACGGTCATCAAAATAGGCTGCAATCCGAACGATTTCGAAGGGATCTAAGGAAATGGCCCGGGCCAGTTCGCGGCCCAAGGGGCCCGCACCTACGATGACGCAGGACGCTTGACGGCCACTCAAAGGTGTTCGCGCGACGATGAATGGCGAAAGCCGGTGGAAACCATACTGGAGCAGTGGGGTGGCGATGAACCAGGCATGTAGGACCTGGGGTTGAAAATTGTCCGTCGTGCGAGTGACAAGGCCGATCAGGGTTAACAGCGCAACGGTCGTGACCCAACGCAGGATGACCTCGCGAAGAAGCCCCGGCTGAACACGCCGGAACGGGATTTGGCCCGGCCAGCCGAGCGAAAACGCCAACGCTGCAAGGATGCCGTCGATTGATCGTACTTTTATTTCAAATAATTCATAGATCAGAAACAGCACCCCAACCGCAATCAGTGGATCAAGCAGTTGCTTCAGAAAGCCGATGGGGTCGGCGCGGTTGGGTTGGAGGCGAACAAGGGCTTTGCGACTGAACTGCATACCGCGCGAACTCCTTAAAGACGGCCCTGACTCGAGCGGGTCCTAACATTAGTAGGGCAATGGTCCTGCGCTCCAAGTGAAGGATTTCCGGGGCGTCTCAAATTGCGCAACCAAAGTCACCGCTTCGGTCGACCCCGTCCGGCAGTATTTCTTCCCCTGTAACCGGTGTCTTTGGGCTTGCTCACGGGGGACTTTCTTGTTCGCAAAACAGTTGCAACGCGCGTACTTTCGCTACCGCCGTTATGTCCCGTCCCGAATCCTCTATCACCCCGAGTATTTCAGGGTGTGTAGGTTGTTGGGGGCATCCGTGCAAGAGCAATCGCGGGTAGCGGATCTGCTGCTACGCGAACTTCTGGCCGACGCCGTCACCCACGTGCCCTACTATCGAGAGCGCGTTCGGATCGACCCGCAAGCGATTCGACAGGCGACCTCGGCTGCCGAGGTGATTCGTGAGTTTCCGTATCTCGAGCGTCAGACCTTCATGGACGCGCCGGAGCGCTTCCTGTCAGATCGCTATCGGTGGCGCCCTCTTCATCGTGCAACGAGTGCGGGCTCCACAGGCGAGGGGATCGTGGTTTGGCGAACCAAGCGGTTGATCGACATCGAGATGGCATTTTTTGCGTCGGCTTGGTCGGCTTACGGCTTCCGATTTGAACGCTCACGAACGCTGCGGATCGCACGCGACGCGCTCCGCCCGATCAACGACCCGCCGACCTGGATTCAAGGCAATCGACTGATGTTGTCGCCCCGCCATACCGGGCCGCGATGGCTTGACGTGATCCGCAGGGACATTGAGGCCTTTGCACCCGACTATGTATACGGCTACCCGGGCGCGGTCGATGATTTGGTGCGGTTGTTTGGCGATGTCATTCCCGGCGTGCATCCCAAGGCCGTCCTGTTGACCTCTGAACACGTTCACGACGATCAACTGCATCGCATCAGTGAGGCCTTCCGGGCGCCAGTTTCAGTCAATTACGGCATGACTGAGCGCACGAGTATCGCCTTTCGGGAACTTCGCGACGGTGCTTTGACGCCCTACCGACTCGAGCCTCTTTACGGATTTTCTGAAAACCGTTTGCAAAACGGTTTGTTCGAAATCATTGGCACTTCGATTTGGAACGACGTCATGCCACTGATTCGATATCGAACGGCTGATTACGGGCGCATTGCAGCGGACGGCACCATTTCTCAACTCGATGGTCGGGGTCAGGACTATTTGATCGATCGACAGGGACAGCGAATCGCTGGACAGATGATTCGTATTGATGACCATAGCTGGGATCTGGTGCGGACGTATCAGGTTCGGCAGTCGCACCCTGGAGGGTGTCGCATCCTGATCGTTCCCCGCCAAGAACCCCTCGATTCGACCCAGCTCCGGGCACTGCAAGCGTGGTTGCAGAACCAATGGGGGATGCACTTTGACCTCACGGTGGAGCAGGTTCCCGACATTCCGTTAACTGCGAGCGGTAAGCGACGGCAGGTGATCTGCGAACTGCACTAAAGCACTAAAGCACTGGAGCCGCCCGTGATTTTAATGATGGGAACGGACCCTCGAGGTGCCGGAGGGATCGCATCGGTCTTAAACGCGTATCAACAGGCGGGCTTATTTGAACCAGCTGACGCGTCGCTGCACTCGGTGACTTACGTCACAACCCACCGCGAGGCGCCGCGCTGGCGCACCGGACTTCTCTGGGCCAGCGCAGTCGGCGCTTTGATCATGGCTCGAATCCGCCGCCCGGTTCAAATCGTTCACGTGCACAGTGCATCCAGGGGCAGCTTTCTGCGAAAGTCGATCTTGCTAAGGCTCGCGCGAATCCTTGGTTGCCACACGGTCTTTCATCTCCATGGGGGGGGATTTCAGACCTTTGTCGAACAGCAGCTCGGTCCCTTGGGCAGGTGGTGGGTTCGGGCTACCTTAAACCACGTTTCCTTGGTGCTCGCGTTGTCCGAGCGTTGGCGGGATTACATCCTGACCCTTGCGCCGTCTGCACGCGTGGAGATTCTTTCGAACCCTGTTGCGATTGACTCGACACCGATCCGGCGACCCGAGCCCGGACGGATCCTGTTCTTGGGCCGATTGGACCCGCGCAAAGGGGTGTACGACCTTGTCACAGCCATCGCTGCGGTTTATCACACAATGCCCCCGGGTTCCCCCGAGTTGCGGCTGGTGGTTGCCGGGGATGGGGATGGGGCTGCTCTGGCCGAATTTGCCAGTCGGGCAGGTGTCGGTGGACAACTCGAGCGATTGGGCTGGATTAGCCCGGCTGAAAGAAGCCACCAACTGGCGCGCGCGTCGTTATTTGTGTTGCCCTCGCATCACGAGGGTGTGCCGATGTCGATGCTCGAAGCCATGTCGGCACGCGTGCCGATCATTGTTTCGTCGGTGGGTGGTATCCCCGACCTGGTGACTCATGGTGTTCATGGACTGGTTGTACCGCCCGGGGATATCAAGGCGCTGGGGTCGGCTTTGGCTCAGTTGGTCTTCGATCTGCCACTCCAGGAAACGCTTGCCAGCGCCGCGCGCGAGCGGATCGGATCCGAATGCGCCACCGAAATCGTGATGTCCAGACTCCGCTCGCTCTGGCAGTCATTGGACCCCGAGGCTCCGCCAATTGGCATTTCCTTAAAGGTGCCGACATGAGAACCATTGATCTGGTCGCAGGGGCCCGTCCAAATTTCATGAAAATCGCGCCCATCGTGAGGGCGTTGCAGTACCGTCGAGACGCGCGCGGCGAAGCTCCGGAACTGGGCTGGCGACTGGTCCATACCGGTCAGCATTCGGATCGATCCATGAATGACGTTTTTTTCGAGGAGCTGGGCATCCCGGCACCCGATGAACGGTTGGGGTTGGGGGGCGGCTCGCACGCTGAACAGACCGCCCGGGTGATGACGGCTTATGAGCAACTCTGCGAACGCGCTCGCCCTGATTGCACGTTGGTCGTTGGCGATGTGAATTCAACTCTGGCGTGCGCCCTTGTGGCGGCCAAGTTGACGATCCCACTGGTTCATGTCGAGGCGGGTTTGCGCAGTGGCGATCGTTCGATGCCAGAGGAAATCAATCGCCTTGCTGTCGACGCCATCAGTAATCTTTATTTTGTGACTGAGTCCAGCGCGCTCGAACATCTATTACGGGAGGGACACCCCGCTTCTGCGATTTATGAGGTCGGTAATGTCATGATCGACAATCTTTTTTATCAGAATAATATTCTGGAATCTGAAGGTTCTCGGGGGGGCGGTTCCCCGGAGATGAAATCGGTGAATGAGTTCAAACGAGCCCGAGCACACGCTCGAGATGGACTGGGCCAGGCCTATGGGGTACTGACCTTGCATCGACCCTCCAATGTGGACGATCCCGAAACCCTGAGTCGGCTCTGGGAGACCTTCAAGGTCATTTCCGCAGGCTTACCCATTGCATTCGCCGTGCACCCGCGAACGCGAGCCGCGATAGAGAGTCTCGGGTTAACGCCGGGACCCAATATCCATCTTTTCCCACCGCTACCGTATATGCCATTTCTTGAACTGTGGAAGCACGCCGCTGTGGTTATTACCGATAGTGGTGGGCTTCAGGAAGAAACCACGGCACTGGGAATTCCCTGCATCACCGTGCGCCAAAATACAGAACGCCCCATTACCGTCTCGCAAGGCACGAACGTATTGGTCGGGACCCGTTCGGAGGCGATTTTGCAGGCTGTCCGATCGGTAATCACCAAGCCAATAGGTGCTCCGATTAGGCGTCCCTCGCTATGGGATGGACAAGCGGCTCAGCGAATTGTTTCGGAGCTGGCGCGCTTTCTCCGGTGATCACCGCAACAAGGACGCTGGCTTCATTAATAAACCGGTGGTCGACCAATCAGCATGAGCGGTCGCTCATTCGGGGCCTTCCGATATAGGGTTTAATCCTCCAGCTTGGTGGTATCCATAACCAACGCTGAGTTGGCGCAAATTCGGGACTCCCTCCTTTCTATGCAGGATGAGTCTCGTGTCTTCTATTCCATCCAAGAAATCTGACTTCACCGCGCCCTCATTTGCCGTGATCTCTGCAACTGCTTCAATCTGTGTCGCACTCGCTGCCTGTGGCAGTGGCGGTGACCCTACGTCAACCGACACCGGCGCACCGATCGCGGCGCCTGAAGTTAAATCCGACACTCCAGCGACCGACGCCGCCGGTAATCCAATTGACCACCATGCTGGGGACCTGACCGATAACCGACTTGAGTTAGCGCTTGCGCCAGCCCCTGATTTGCTGGTGATCCAAACGCCGCAGGACCCCGCCCCGACATTTGACCCGGGGCCACAGACCATCGCTGGTAATCCCAGCGTGGGGCATTCCGGCCCCGTCAGTAAATCGCTCGCCTTACCGGATCCTCCTTCAACAGTACTTGCTGCTGACTGGATTAGCGCCGCACCAGTCCAGTCCGCCCCAACAGCGCCCGCCCACGGTGGTATTACTCGGCAGTCACCGCCCGAATTCTCCTGGCCAGCCGTTTCTGGCGCTGCTTCCTATCGGCTCGAAGTAAGCGGTGCGATGGGTATCTGGCCCAAGGTGGTACGGGGTAATTGGGCGCAGTGGTGGACCGCCACATTCCCCGCAGGGATTTATCAGTGGCGGGTACAGCCCCTCAACAGCACCGGAAATTCTTTGGGTGCGGCCAGCAGCTGGCGGACCTTTACGGTTTCGACTGATACGACCGAGTTCCGGATTCCATCGGGCGACGTTCTCATGGCGAACATTAAGGCCCGGGCCCGGCCGCGAAGCCTGCCTGGTAATGGAAATTTTGATGCGCAATGGGCCTCGCGCATCCGCACCGAGCGGACAGCCGATCTCGCCACTTGGTACACCCGGGTCAAGGGCAATGTCGGTTCGAATTTCGTATCGGAACCCTCGGTATACCCCAGCAGTGGTGGCGTTTCTGTTTACACCGCAATGCCCGGGAAGGTGAATCCCTCGCTTGACTATATGGTTGAGGAAGCCTTGGTCGCCCGCATTAAAGGGGATACGGCCCTTCTCCAGGACTCGGCTCGACGCGCGATCTTGTTGGCGGGCTGGAACCCCAATGGCGCAACCAGCCACAAAGAGCAGGATCAGGTTAACCGATACATTGCGTCGTCCCTGGCGTTGATGTTCGATCGTTGTTACGACGTCTTGACCGACGCGAATCGGGCGCTCATTCGGTCGGTCGTTCAAACCCGTCTCAAAGGCCCCTTCGACGAATTGGTTGGCAGTCGTGCCCTGGAAAACCTGCCCTATGACTCTCACGGCTACACCATCCTGGGCCATATTGCGGCGGCTACTGCAGTGATGGCGGGTGAGGGAGCCCAGTTCGATGCATGGGCTCAGGAAGCAATCCCGTTGTTCGCCAAGCTAACGAACCCCTGGGGTGGAGAAGAGGGTGGATTCGCCAATGGTTCAGCATATGGCAGTTATGTGCTGGCGCAAATGTCGGCATCGGACGCGTTGCGCGATGCCTCCGGGATCGACATCTGGAAAAAACCATGGGGTCGCAACTTTGGCGTGTTCTTGACGCACATGTTCCCGCCCGGAGCGCCTGCCGGCGCGTTTGGCGACGAATCCGAATCGTTTCGTGAAGACACGACCAACTTTGTCGCCTTAGCACGTCGGGTGGATGTGCCGCTGGTCAAGTGGAAAGCCGATCGCTTGACCGGGGTCGATCGGTCCAACTACTGGCTCGTCGCTGCGCCGTTTATTGGCTCTGCCGCTCCCAACACGTTTGTTCCACCAAAGGCTGAGGTGTTCTCGGACGTTGGGGTGGTTTCAATCCAGACCGATCTGGCGGATCCCAAGCGCGCTTCCTTGTACTTCCGCTCCAGCCCCTATGGCTCGGTCAATCATGGCCATGCCGATCAGAACTCCTTCATTCTGAATGTCGGCTCCAAGCGAACGTTCATCAACAGTGGTGTTGATGACTACTACTGGTCGCCGCAATACAGCGCCTGGTACGTCCAGACCAAGGCCCATAATGCAATCACGTACGATGGTGGGGTTGGCCAGGTCGCAGGGAGCCTGGCGGCCAAGGGTCAAGTCACCGCATTCAAGCGCAATGCGGCCGGCTACACCCTAACCAGCGGGGATGCTCAGAAAGCCTACCCGAGCGGCATGAGTCAGGCGACGCGAACCATCATCGCCGGGCCGGATGGATCCTTCGTGACGGTTGATCAACTGGCGGCCACATCTGGACGTCGTTGGGAATATAACCTTCACGTGCCTGGCGCTGCTACAACGCTTGGGAGCGGGCGCGCGCAGGTCAATACAGATCGTGGCGCACTATGCATCCAGCCGGTTGCGGCCAGCCAGAGCCCGACTTGGTGGGGTTTCAGTCAGGCCAAAATTCCGGATATGGCGGTCAGTGGCTACGGCTCGCTCATGGGGACTTATCAAATGAAATGGACGGCGCCCTCGGCCGTCACGAGCGCCGTGCTGCCGATGCATTTTGACTTTGGCTGTAACAGTCCGGCGCCTGTGGTCACCCAGGCCAATTCGCAGGTCACGATTCAGTGGGACGGCTTTACCTGGGTCGTTGACAGTCGGGGCCGCCTGATTTCGGCGAGCTGAATTTGAGCTGAGCGTGAGCTGAATTTGAGCTGGCTTTGCCCTGATTTTGCACCACGTGTGAGAAGCCCCGCCAGGGAACTGGTTGGGGCTTTTTTTCATTGGGGGGCTAGAATTCGCCCATGGAAATCGGATTGGTCAACGGTGTTGCGTACCTTCTTGCGTACCTGATTGGCTCAGTGTCCTTTGCGGTGCTGGTCAGCCGGACGATGGGTCTCGCCGATCCTCGCTCCTACGGATCCGGCAATCCCGGTGCAACCAATGTGCTGCGCTCCGGTAACAAAGCGGCTGCACTGGCGACGCTTTTGGGCGACGCGGCGAAGGGCTGGGTGGCGGTCGCCGTGGCGCAGCGCGCTGGGCCTCAATGGGGGCTGGATTGGGGGCTCGACGCAACATCGGTTGCCCTAGTTGGGCTGTTTGCGTTTCTCGGTCATTTGTTCCCGGTTTTTTTGAAGTTCCGGGGTGGTAAGGGCGTTGCAACAGCCGCTGGCGTCTTGCTAGGCCTTAACCTCTGGCTCGGCCTCGGGACACTCGCGACCTGGCTGCTGATTGCCGCCTTTTTCCGGCTCTCGTCCCTTGCTGCAATCATTTCTGCCGTGTTCGCACCGTTCTGGGCCTGGTTGCTGTTTGGCCGCCAGCCGGTTGTCCTCATTGTTGCTGTGATTGGCGTTTTGCTGATCGCGAGGCACCGGGCCAACTTGGCTAAGCTGATCTCGGGGACCGAGGGTCGAATTGGTGAGAAAAAGGCCTCTGATCCAGGGCCATCTCCCGCAGGCGAGGGCTGATGCGACTGGGTCTGGATCTCGGTGGAACCAAGATCGAAGTGGTTGCGCTCGACGCATCGGAACAGGAGCGACTGAGGCGTCGGGTTGCAACACCGCAGGGGGACTACGCGGCGACCCTTCAGGCGATCATCGGTTTGATCGCAGGGGCGGAAGCCGATCTGGCGTGCCGCGCGACGGTGGGTCTGGGAATACCGGGGTCCTTGTCGGTTCAGTCGGGCAAGGTGCGTAATGCCAATTCCACCTGCCTCAATGGCCAGCCATTGCAAGCCGATCTTGAGCAGTTACTGGGCCGCCCGGTTCGCATTGAAAACGATGCCAATTGCCTTGCGCTGTCCGAAGCCACCGATGGTGCGGCTCAAGGCGCAGCGGCGGCATTCGCCGTCATTCTCGGGACGGGTGTTGGGGGCGGCCTCGTCGTGAATGGACAATTAATCTCCGGGCGCAATCGGATCGCCGGTGAATGGGGTCACAACCCCTTACCCTGGCCAAATTCAGCGGAATGGGATGGCCCCCCATGTTGGTGTGGCCGCCGGGGTTGCCTCGAAACCTGGTTGAGTGGACCGGCTCTTGCCGCTTCGTATTCGCCAATCGCCGATGCCATTGCTCTCGAGGCCGCTGCTGAAGCCGGGGATTCGCTCGCCATCGAAGCTCTTGATCTCTGGCTTGATCGGTGCGCGCGGGCGCTGGCCTCGATCGTCAACGTGATTGATCCGGATGTCATCGTGTTGGGCGGTGGACTGAGCAAGATTCGAGATTTGCCCACCCGCTTGCAGACTTACTGGAAGCCCTGGATCTTTTCGGATCGAATTGAGACGCGCATTGTCACAGCGCGTTATGGCGATTCGTCGGGCGTGCGCGGGGCAGCCCGATTGTGGCCGGCGAGCCCTGAGGTTGTTTAAGTCGGGCCCGACGGGCTAATTTCCGCACAGCATTGTGCGGTCTCGCCCACGAGACTGGTGGGAACCACTGGAGGTTCCTGTGTACCGGTCATGTCTCCAATCGCTTGTTCGCTCCTGTTCCATCTCGATCTGCTCTGTCCTTTGGCTCGTGCTGCCGATGGCCAATGCTGCGCCGCCCCGAGCCCTGGCCGTCGAGGCCCTGCCGCCACTCGCCGAGCAACGCTCAAACGGCGACTACCCCTTGGGCTCGGGCGATGTCCTAAAGATCATGGTGTTTCAGCACCCGGACCTGTCGATTGAGTCCCGGATCGCGGATTCTGGTCGAATAACCTTTCCCCTACTGGGCACCTTACAGGTCGGTGGTCTGAGCACCGATCAAGCTGAGCGCTTGATTGCCCGTGGCTTGCAAGAGGGGGGCTTTCTGCGCGATCCGCAAGTTTCGATTCAGGTGAGTCAGTTTCGGAGTCAACAAGTTTCTGTGCTGGGCAACGTCAACCGCCCAGGGCGCTACCCGATGGATGCCCAGACCATGCGTCTTTCTGAGGTGCTCGCCCTTGCGGGTGGAGTCTCAGAGGGCGGGGGCGACCGCGTGGTCATCACGACCGCGCAGACCGGTGCACCGAGGCGCATGGAAATCGACCTCAATGAAATCTTCGTTGCAGGGAAGTTCGAACAGGACGTTCCGTTGCGGTCCGGTGATTCCGTTTACGTTCACCGAGCGCCCGTTTATTACGTTTACGGGCAGGTACAGCGTCCTGGTATGTATCCCATTGAACGCGGGATGACGCTTGCACAAGCCGTCGCAAAAGGGGGAGGGCTGACCTTGCGTGGCACTGACCGGGGCTTGCGGGTATTTCGACGGGACGATCGCGGGGAAGTTCGAGTATTCGAACCCCGGCTCGACGAGGCGGTACGCGCGTCGGACTTGATTTTCCTTCGCGAGAGTCTGTTCTGAGTGGCGTGCTTGCCGTGAACCCGGTGATTCGGAGAACCTCATGAATCCACGTCAATTGTTTTCGATCATTCTGGCCCGATGGTGGGTCATCGTGCTCACCACCCTTATTGTGTTGGGCGGTGCGCTTGGGTTCGGTTTGACGCGCAAACCCACCTATCTGGCCAGCACACAGGTGCTTCTGGATCTGGGTGCAACCAATCCGGTGTCTGGGCCCGCCCTGCCGGCTGCGATGATGCAGGCCTACCTGTCAACCCAGGTGGAAATCCTCACTAGTCAGAAAGTTGCGTTGCGGGTCGTGGATGCATTGGGTCTGACAGACTCGCCTGAAACCGTCGCTGCTTGGCAAAAGGAGACTCAGGGTCGGGGGGCGATTCGGCAATGGGTTGCAGATGGATTGCTGCGACGCCTGGATGTTCGACCGACACGCGATTCGTCTGTTTTGTCGATTACCGCCACGGCCGGCACCGCTGCGAGTGCGGCCTCGATCGCCAATGCCTTTGGCCAGGCTTACGTCGAGACCCAAATTGAAATCCGCATTGCCCCAGCCAAGCAGTCTCGAGTCTGGTTCGCCGAGCAGGTGCAGTTGCTGCGCGAGCGGCTGGATCAGACCCAGCGACGGGTCACGGATTACCAGCGCGCCAAGGGCATCTTTTCGTCCGAAGAGCGGTTTGATGTCGAAAGTGCCCGACTGCTCGAGCTCTCGACCCAGATGGTGGGCTTGTCCGCCCAAACTGGCGAGGCTGCCAAGCGTCGGCAACTTGCGGTCGAATCCCTGAGTCGCGGGGTGGCCTCGGATCTACCCGAAATTCTTCAGAATCCGCTGGTCCAGCAACTCAAGGCCAATCAGGCGCGCCTTGAGGCCCGTCAGCGTGAGCTCTCTGCGGTTTACGGCCGCAACCATCCCGAGATTCTGAAATTGCAGCAAGAGCTTGACGCAACCCGCACACGGGTCTTGCAGGAAATTGATACGGTCGCCAGCAGTATTTCCAAGAATTATTCGGTGGCCGAACGGAGAGAGCTCGAGGCGCGGACCGCCCTTGATTCCCAGCGCGGCCGAGTGATGGCCATGAAGCAAAGTCGCGATGAACTCAGAGTGCTTGAACGCGATCTCGAAAATGCTCAACGGGCTTACGACCAGAGCTTGCAGCGGCTCAATCAGGCGGGGCTCGAGAGTCGATCGACCCAGGGCAATGTGGTGACCCTGAACCCAGCCGTCGAACCCCTAAAGCCCGCCAGTCCCAATTTGATCCTGAATGGACTTGTGGGCGCCTTTCTCGGCCTGATTCTGGGTTTCCTGGGCGTCCTGCTGCTCGAATTTTCCGATCAACGTATTCGGACTCTTGAAGACTTGGAAAACGTCTTGCCTGGTCCAGTCATCGGGCGCATTCGGGTTGTCGGTAGACGCCCCTTGCATCTTGGGGTTTCGCCTTCTTCGTTGACTTGATGACGCCTAGGAGCACAGGGATGAGTGGATCGGTGGACCTGAGCGTTCAGAACTCTTCAAACCAGCTAAGTCGCGTGACGCAGACTGGGCTAGCGCGCGATCAACCCCTCGGCCGTATCCTGAAGGAGGCGGGACTGCTTAACGACGAGGAAATTGATCGAATCGTCTGCCATGCTCGGGCTTCCGGCATGCGATTTGGCGAAGCCGCGATTGCGCTCGGTCTTTTACTGCCCGAAGATTTAAAGACGCTCCTGGCCTATCAGTTTGATCTGCCGCTCGTCATTCCTGGAGAGCACCGCATTGACCGCGAGGTCATCGCAGCGCACGAGTCTTTTCACCCCGTACTAGACGACCTGCGCGAACTGCGGGACCAACTGATGTTGCGCTGGAGCGCACTCGGTCCATCCGAGCCTCGCACAGTGGCGCTTGTTGGCGTTGCCCGCTCCGAGGGACGCAGTTTTCTTGCTGCCAATCTCGCGGTGGTATTCGCTCAAACGGGTCTTGAGGTTCTGCTCATTGATGCGGACATGCGCCGCGGTCGACTCCACCGCATGTTTGGACTGGATGGCAGCGTGGGGCTGTCAACCATTCTTTCCGGGCGTCCCTCGGCCGGCGCCAAAGTTCAGATCGAGCCCATGCGCTCACTCAGTCTGATTTCGTGTGGCGGCGAGCCCCCCAATGCCGCCGACCTTCTCGTAGGACCCCGATTCGGCGAGCTCCTTCGGCATGCCGCCGAATTGCATCAGGTGATTATTCTGGATACGCCAGCGGCATCGGAAGCCCCCGAACTCCTCGCAATCTCGGCCCGAGTCGATGGCAATGTGCTGGTTGCGCGCCGGGGCAGTAGCCGGGCCAGAGCGGTGCAAGCCTTGGTCAAGTCCATCACGGACGTAGGCGGCAAGCTTTTCGGCTCGGTGCTGTCGGGTGCTTGAACCCTCCGTAAGACCGACGGGCGCGTGGCCGCCGCAGTCAACTCTGCCGAGGCTGCGGACTCTGCGGACTCTGCCGACCGTGCCCGCTCTGCCAACGTTGGCGCTTCTGGCCCTTCTTAGCCTTGCCATCGCCTCAGGTCTTCTGATTGCGATCGGAGCGTTACCCATCCTGTTCCTCTTGCTCGGCGGGTTGGCTGGTCTTGGCGCGTTATTCGTACCAATCGAGTGGCTGATCTGGATGCTCTTGGTTCTCACATTTTTTATTCAGGGGCCAATGGCGAGCGTTCTATTGTCGCCAGTCGTCGCCTGGATACCTTATGGCTTGGCCGTTCTAGTTTTTGTGCGTTCACTCTTGGAACGCCTGAGGATCGCCAAGTCCCCACCTGATTCGGAAGAGCGTGCGGGGAATTCCGGTGCCATTCCGATTTTGTTGATGATTTACGTGTCGATCATGCTGATTTCTGCAGTGATCAACCGCTCGCCATGGGTCCAGGTTGCCGTTGGTCTGAAGACCTACCTTCCATTTTGGGCGGTCACTTTTGCGCTGCTGTTTCATCGTTGGAGCGTCGACCAACTCGATCGGCTCTGGCGCTGGATTCCTTGGGGCCTCGCGCTGCAACTGCCCGCAGTTCTTTATCAGGTGCTTGTGCTCGTTCCTGAGCGTCAGTCCCGCGGTGATGAAACCGCGTTTGATGCGGTCGTCGGCACATTCGGCGGCGATGGTGGCGGCAATAGCAGTTTTCTGGTGCTTTACGGAATCGCCGCATCCGTCCTAGCGGTTTCACGCGCGCAGTTCAAGTTGGGGGGCTGGTCGGTCGCCATCCTGACCATTGCTTTTTCGATCGCGCTGACCTTGGCTGGCGAGGTTAAAGCAGCATTTTTCTGGGTGCCGATCGCGGTCTGCGTGGGTTTTCACGACCATCTGATCCGCCGACCCGGAATGTTGATTGGGGTGATCGGTGCCTTGGCCGCATTCGTCGTTGGGACTGCGATGGTTTACGAAGCCGTTCACTGGACCAATCGGGGCGCTGAACATGTGCCCATTGAGGTTCGCATTGAACGGGCATCCAGATACTTCTTTAATCCATCCGAAATCAATTATCAAACTGGTGAAATTAGTCGAGGGGCTTCCATTGCGCTCTGGATTGACGATCAGTACACCGACTGGCCAAACCGCCTGATCGGATTTGGTCCCGCAGCCTCGCGCGCCAAGAGCGTGGTTGCGGTCGGCGTTGTTGCACAGCGCTTTGCACCGCTCGCCATTGCGGCGACGACCCTATCGATGTTGCTTTGGGATGCTGGAGTCATTGGTGCCCTTTTGTTTGGCGGATTGATCCTGGTGACGCTGGCCTATTCCATGCGCCTGATCGGGGACCGAAGCTTGTCAGCAACCCATCGGGCCTCAACGCGGATGGTCGCGAGTCTCTTGGCTGTTTTTGTCACGATGCTCTTCTACGACCGGGCCCTGGTCGATGAACCCTGTACACAGCTGCTGCTGGCACTCTCAATCGGCTATGTGGGGTGGCTACGAACCCATCGCCCCCCCCTCTAGTTCGCGATGCTTGGGTTTGCGGCAATTCGGGTACTGACCGGTCTCCTGGGCCTTTTCGTTCCGATCGTTCTGGCCCGGAATATGGCGCTCATGGTCTACGCGGACTATGCATTGCTATTGTCGATGGTGATGTTGGTGGTTGTCGCCGGATCACTCGGATACGACCGCGGGGCTTTCCGTTTTATCCCGCCGCTGCACGCTGCTGGCCACGTCAGGCCCGCTCTTCAACTCGGAGCCGAGTTGATTCTGATGCGCTTGGTTGCTTCCATCATCCTGGCAATGGGGGTCACGTGGATCGCCCTCGGTGTGACTTTCGTTGCGGTACCCATCAAGGCTGTGTCGACGCCGTTATTCGTGACCTTGGTTGCCATTGTCGCAACGACCGAAGGGCTGACCGTCACCGCTTCGGCGTTTGCTTTGCACCGAACAGTCGCCATCATCGGATTGTTAATTTTGTTGGTCAGAAGCGGCGCATTCGGTGGTCAAGTATGGCTCAACGAGGACGGGTTGACGCTCGATTACGTCATCCGTGTCACCCTTTGGACAGAGTCACTGCAGGCCTTACTGGTGGTGTTTGCCATGCTGCAGTTACTGGCTCGTCAGACAGCCCAAAACCATCAGGTACTTCAACCTTGGGCCTTCAAAGACCGTCGAACGATCCTGAAGTGCTGCCTATCCGCTTGGGGGGCCTACCTGACCTCGATGCCAACTCAGGGACCCGCACTTCGACTGATCGTTGGGGTTTTCGCTGACACCGCAAGCCTGGCCGCATTTGCCTTTTTTCAACAACTGGCCGATCGGGCAAAAGCGTTCTTGCCACTACAACTCGTGTTACCCAATATCGAAACCAGCCTCTCTGCGCGCCGACTAAACCACGTTCGCGCGGACTCCGCGGTTCTCGGGGCGCTCACTGTCATGGCTCGAGTCAATTTGTTCGTCCTGTGTGTCGCTCTGGTTGTCTTGATTGCGGCAGGGCCAGAACTCGAACATCTCTTGACGAAGGATCGATTTGGACAACATCTCCCGATCGCTGCGCTCCTGATCGGGCAGTTGATGTTCGCCAGCATTGAATCCGCGCTCTGGAGCGCCTATAACGCGGCCGGTGACGCGATTTTGTTGAACCGCGCCAGCATGCTTTCCTCGCTCCTCGCGGTGCCAATTGTCATCGCATCGGGCGCCCTCGCTGGGGCAATAGGCGTGGCGGCGGTTGCGGGCGTCCGGGTGATCATCCTCGCCTCAATGCTTCTCAGGTTGGAGGGTGGCGAGCCCGCACGATGTTTGCTCACGTGTCCTCTTGGCATTCGCTCACTTGCGGTGGCCCTGCTATCCCTCGGTGTGACGTTCTGGGCTGTCCTTTGGTTTCAAACAGCTTGGAGCGGGGGCTTCTCGAGTCTGCTCTTGGCCTTGATCGTTTTTGGAGGTTCGGCTGGGTTGTTTCGGTTCGCCAAACTCAGTGAGATCTCGACTGTCGTTCGCCTCGTGAATACTGCTCGTTAAATAGAGGTGCTGATGAATGAAAGGCCACTCGCGATTGTTCCGGTCTGGTTCTACGATGACCAGACCGGTTACCAGGACTTTCGCCAGCGAATTGGTTCATTGGCGTCTCGATGGCGGGTCATCGTTGTCGTTCGGGACATTCGATTCCAGCGCGAACTTGAAGACCTTTCGGTCTCGGTGGAAGTGTTGTCCTCCCCCGGTGGATCTCGACTGCAAATGTGGTGGTGGTGCCTACGGCTCATCCCCTGGATCGCGAAACGTAACCCCGATCTCGTACTCCTTCTCGGGAGTCAAATGGCGCCCGTCCGATTGGGCTTGCCCGCCTCATTCCCAACGGTTCTTTACTGGAATGTCCATCCATCCCAGTTGTTCGACAGTCATGCCCCGACACGTTTAGTGCGCTGGTTCAATATGACATTGACCCGACTCTCATACTTGGCAGCCGCACGCGCTTCGGTCGTACTCCCGATTGGTGCCCGACTCCGCGAGGACCTGCTTGCGCATGGCGTCCATCCACTGCGTGCAGTGACGGTGCCGTTAGGGGTTTCTGAAAATCATGCGCTGCACCCGACACCCGTCCCTCGGCAGTATCAACCCGGGGAATCGCTTCGCCTGGTCATTGCGGGCTCGATCAACGCCGAGCGTGGTCGAGACGTCATGTTTAGTGCAATCGCGCTCCTTAAACGCCAATCCCTTCCGGTGCATCTCACCCTTATTGGTGCAACCGGCCCCCAACTCGAAGAGTGCAGATTTCAGGTCCAGAGGCTTGGGATCGAAGACCGGGTCACTCTCCTCGGTCGGCTTCCCGGCCAAGAGATCCCTGCATTGCTTGCCAAAGCCCATATCGGTTTGAGCTTGGTGGCTGAACGCCCTTGGAATACCTTCAATCCGCCGACAAAAATTCACGAATACATGGTCAACGGCCTTCCCGTCATTGTTTCCAACAACGCTTGCCATCGAGATCTGCTCTCAGAAGGCGGGGCAGGCTGGTTCTGTGAGTTCGACGCGGCAGACTTCGCCCGTCTGATTCGAGAGCGCCTCGCCAACCCCGCTGAACTCGAAGTCGCCTCAAAGCTGGCCTACCAAGAGGGCATTAAGGCGCTTTGGTCGAAGCTTGAACCGGACTTCATTGCCCTGTGTCGCGCCGCGCGCAACTGGAATCCATCACCCGCAGCGGGCTGACCGCTGGCTGGGGTCTCCCTGTTGTGACAGACCAGCGCTCGCACTACCGAAAAGAGCTGGATGGCCTAAGGGCACTGGCCATTCTTCCGGTGATTCTGTTCCATGCCGGCTTCATTCGGCTGGCGACAACAGTCATGGTCAGCAAGCACTCCTTGGCAGTCAGTGCTCATGATGACCTCGCGGGGTTGGGGGACTAGTGTGGCAAGTCACGAACGACCGTTGTGGAGGAACCCTCGGGCCGGGATCGACTCGATAACTGGCGGATTTTTGCCATGACCAACATGGCCAAGAACTGGCTGTTCGTCGTCAGATATCGCTTCCAGAGTCGCTCAGGTTCCTGGAGTGCGCGAAAGAGCCATTCAAGACCGACGCGTTGCATCCAGACGGGGGCTCGCATGACTTTGCCCGCAACAACGTCAAAGGTGCCGCCGACACCCATCACGAAATCGACGCCGAGTTCCTCGCGCCACTGATGGATGAAGTTTTCTTTTCGCGGCGAAGTGATCGCAACGAACAGGAGCTTGGCTCCGGAGTTCTTGATGGTCGACACAACCGCTGCTTCATCGTTCCAGAAAAATCCATGGTGATAGCCAGCAATCTGGAGCGATGGATGCTTGCGCTGAAGAACCTCGGCAGTTGCCTTCACCACGGGCTCTTCGGCGCCCAGTAGGAACACCGGGTATTGATGTTGCGCACTCATCGCGATCAGTTCATCAAACAGGTCAATGCCTGCGACCCGTTCTGGGATCGGATGGCCGAGAAAACGTCCAGCCAGTACCACCCCCATACCATCGATGTTAATGAGATCGCATGCCTGCACCGATTCCCGAAGGTCCGGATCGGCCTGCATGTTCACCAGCTTTGCGACATTTACGACGACATGCTGAGTAAATGAACCCGACGCGATATTGCTCTGAATGGCCTCGACGGTTTCCACCATCGTTGCGCAATCCATCGGACAACCCATGATTTCAATTCGTTGCATTGGAGGGCTCGGCGCAGTAACGGTGATAAAAAGCGAGGGCGTAATAGGCCCAGGCCTGTGTCCAGCGGGTGTAGTTGATCCGGTTGGTAAGCCAGCGGTGTTTTTGATAAACGAATCGATTGCGGGCGGGTTGATAAAGGCATTCGATCGCACGACTCAGAATGAGGGTCGACTGCTCCCGCGCGGTCGGTCCATTTCCGGTCGTCAATAGAGTGATCACGGCCTGCGCTACGCTGTGCATGTCGAGGGGGTAGGTCGAGGTTTTGTAGTAATTGATATCGCCCGTTGACGTGATAAACGTGCTGACGTAATAGTCATAGCCGCGCCGAATGCAGTCATCGAATTCAACGCTTCGGGTGACGTCGCGGATGAGGCAAAGGGCTTCCAGGTTGAAACCCGTGTGAAAGCTGTCGACGAATTGGTGATGCTTGCGCGTGCCGTAGACCCAGGATCCATCAGCGGATTGGGCGCTGACGGTTTCGCGGGTCACGCGCATGGCCTGGTCGACGAGATCGACGCGGCCGGTTTGATGTCCTGCAAATGCGCACCAGGCCGCACCCCATAGGCTTGCGTTGTGCACGAATGCGGTTTCTCCGGGGATATATGCATAAAACGCTTGACCATCGCGCTCGGTGTAGAGGTGGTCGGCCATGAATCGGGCGGAACTCAGGGCCAGCTCCATCAAGCGACTGTCGGCGGTTTGTTGACCCAGCGCATAAAGCGCTCGGGCCACATAACAGGTGGTGATGATGTTGGGTTTGCCCGCGGGGACATGGAAGGCGCGCGCCTGCCAGTCAAAGTGGTAGCCCCAGCAGGGGGATTGCCAGAACTCAGGATCGCTTCTCTGACTAATTAGCCATGGCCCAAGACGTTTTGCCTCGTCGAGAAATTCGGGCCTCGAGGTACGTCGATAGTCCTGCAACAGACCCGCCAGGCAAAGGGCAATTCCCTTGGGGTTGCGCATTTTGGGCACTTGCAGCAGTGGACGCAGATTAATTGGCAGGTGCTTGCCAAGTTGAAGCCAAACCAGCCGTGCGATGCGGTTTTGATTGAGCGGGGTCGCCTGAAAGAGCCTGCTATTTAAAAAATCAAAGGGATCGTGGCCGGCGTAGTCGTCCGCCTTGATTGAGGCAAGCAAACGTCCATTGAGCGCGATGAGATCTGTCACTGATGTATTACCGATGTGTCACGGATGTGTCACCGATTGCGACCATCCGGTAGGTGGTGGCGACCTGATCGGCCAGTTGCTCGTAGCTGCGGTGCTCTGAGATCCAGCGTCGGCCTTCTGCGCCCATGAAGCGCGCCTTTTCGGGATCGAGGAGTAGCGTTCGAATCGCTGCCACAAATGCATCGATTTGCATCGGTATACAAAATCCGCCGCGACTCTGCTCTAGGACCCATCGTTGGTCAGGAATGTCATTGGCCACGCAGGGGATTCCGAGAGCGAGGTATTCGCCCACCTTGGTGGGCGACGAGACGTCGAAGAGAGCTCCCCGCGGGATGGGGGACAGACCAATCGAAGCACTCGCGACCCAGCGCAGGGCTTCGCTCTGCTCAATCCAGCCGGTCAGGTGGACGTGTTTAGCGAGGTCACGTTGGATTAATTCTTGCCGGATCCAGTGCCGGTCGTCCTCGTTAAGCCCATCACCGACGATGAGTAACAGGACATCCGGGAACTCAACCCTCAACGTCTGGATGAGTTCAAGGAGGAAGTCGGTTGATCGCGACCGGCCGATCGTTCCGAGATGCGCGATGACGCGACGATTGGAAAGGATTGGATCCGAGAATGGGGTTGGTGCCGGCAGGAAGCGATCGAGATCAATGCCCATCGGGACCACAGTCATCTTTTCAGGCTTTAAACCTGTGAGGACTAGACCATCTCGCATTGCTTGGCTTTGGACAAATAGATGGTCCGCGCGCCGCAAAACCCACGACTCTGCCCGCTGGGCCAGCCAAGCGCGGGCGTGTGCCGCGGCCTTTCTGAGTTTGCCGTCTTCGATCCGGAGTTCACGGGCCCGTACCTCATGTCCTTGAGCAATCGGGAATGACATCCAGTAGATGAAGGGCTTGGCAAAGATCCGCGCTGCCAGCAGTCCAATCAGTCCCGAACGGATACGGTCTCGGGCCTGGACAAAGTCGGCCTGCCTGGCCCAACCAAAAATCGGTAGATCGACCAGTGGGAGACACAGATAGGCAAACCAGCGGGGACCTGGTAAGCGTCGAACGATCGATTTTCCGGCTGGCCATGGCGTTTGTGGGCGACCGGGATCCATGGCGGCCAGTAAGTCCGTCTGAATGCCGCGCAGTGGGAGGCAACGCCCAAAAAGAACGGCCATGTCGGCGCGATACGGCGGGTAGGGGTCGCGGAGCATGCAGGCAATGCGGAGCAGTGGTTCAGAGCCCCGGTGATCAATCGCCTTCAAAGTCGCCAGACGCGCGCGCCAAGGCGCGTCAATTCGGTGGCGGGGAAGGCGGACTTGATATCGATAAAAACGCCACCCGGATAGAGCTTTTGGGCAATTTGTTCAATCGGAAGCTGGGTTAATGACCGGTGGGCAACGGCGGCGACAATCGCATTGGAGCGCGGTAGCTGGTCCCAGGATTTGAGCGTGATGCCGTATTCCCTTAACGCCTCGGCCGGATCAGCAACCGGATCATGCACATGGACCTGGGCGCCATAGCTTCGTAACTCGCTGACAACGTCGAAGACCCTCGAGTTACGCAGGTCGGCGACGTCTTCCTTGAAGGTGAGGCCCAGGATCGTGACAGGAGCTCCCGCGACCGGCAGCCCTGCCTTGGTGATTTCTTTGACGGTTTGTTCAGCGACGTATTTGCCCATCCCATCATTGATTCGTCGTCCTGCGAGGATGACTTGGGGGTGGTAGCCGAGTTTTTCGGCTTTGTGGGTCAGGTAATACGGATCGACTCCGATGCAGTGTCCGCCGACCAGGCCAGGACGAAAGGGCAGGAAATTCCACTTGGTGCCGGCCGCTTCAAGCACCTCGTGGGTGTCGAGCCCCATGCGGTGAAAGATCAGGGACAACTCGTTCATGAGGGCGATGTTGAGGTCGCGCTGAGTGTTCTCAATCACTTTGGAGGCCTCTGCGACCGCGATACTGCTGGCCCTGAAGACGCCCGCTTCAACGATCTGCTCATAGGTCTGGGCGATCAGTTCAAGCGCTTCGGGTGTATCTCCTGAGACCACTTTGCAGACCGTACTGAGCGTGTGTTTGCGGTCACCAGGGTTGATACGCTCGGGGGAGTAACCCACATGGAAGTCCTGTTTCCAGCGTAATCCGGATTCAGCTTCAAGGATAGGAATGCAGATTTCTTCGGTGGCGCCCGGGTAAACCGTGGATTCGTAGATGACGACGGCGCCCTTTCGGAGGGTGCGGGCGACCGTGCGCGTCGCGTCGATCAGTGGGCCAAAGTCGGGTTGATGTGCTTCATTGACGGGGGTTGGAACGCAGACAAAGATCATCTCGCAATCGCTGAGCGATTCGGGATTGCCGGTAAATTGAAGGCGCTGGGCGCTCAGGAGTTGGCTCGGTTCGATCTCTCCCGCAGGATCGTGACCAGACTGCAAGCGGTCGATATGCCCGGCAGATGCATCGTGCCCGGTGGTTTGGAAGCGTCGCCCGAAAGCGACGGCCAAAGGCAGGCCGACGTACCCTAAACCGACCACCCCGATACGCAGTGTGTGTAGACGAACCCGTGATAAAGCGGGCAGTGCGCTGGGTTCAGGTTCGGCGCTGCGCTCTGGCTGGGGTGCGTGCGCTGGCGGAGCGAGTTCGGCGAGCGGATTTGGGGCAAGCTCAACGATCGACCGATGGTTACTGGATGTCAGGCGCATGAGAAACCCCAGAAAGGTGGCCCAAGCGGATTTCTTGGGCGCCTCGAACCTTCGCACCCCTGACTCGAGGCTTAAGTGCTCGGTTGCACGCAGAGCGCTCGAATCAACCGTTGGGTGTAAGTTCTTCGAGGGGCCAACGCGGACGGACGCGCTGGTCCGGGGTTGGTAGCCCAGAGCTCAGGCGCAGTGCGCCGGCGAAGGCGATCATGGCGCCGTTATCGGTACAGAGTTCAGGTTCGGGAAAACAAACGCGGACGCCCAGTTTGGCTTGGGCACGCGCGAACTGTTCGCGCAGCAGGCGATTCGCGCTGACCCCGCCGGCGACCACCAAGGTGCGGTGTCCGGTTGTTTTGAGTGCGCTTAATGACTTGGCCACCAGTACTTCGACAATGGCTGCTTGAACGGCCGCGGCGAGATCGGCTCGAAATTGGGGGTCTTGCGCGGTGTTGGGGACCTCGTCGCGTTGGGTGCGTTGCACCTGTGTCGCGACCGCTGTTTTGAGTCCGCTGAATGAAAACTCGAGATTGCCAGACCGGAGCATGGGGCGGGGCAAAGCGAATCGCCTTGGGTCGCCAGTGTCGGCGAGGCGGGCGATTGCGGGGCCACCCGGGTAGCCCAGGCCCAGCAATTTGGCGGATTTATCAAACGCTTCCCCGGCCGCATCGTCGAGGGTATCGCCAAGCAGTCGATAGCGGCCAATGGCGGTGACTTCGAGCAATTGCGTGTGTCCGCCAGAAACCAGCAAGGCCACGAATGGAAAATCCGGCGGGTCGCTAGAAAGCAGGGGACTGAGCAGGTGGCCTTCGAGGTGATGGATACCGATTGCTGGGACCTCAAGTGCCCAGGCAGCCGCAGTGGCGACTGAGGCGCCAACCAGAAGCGCGCCGATCAGACCCGGCCCCGCCGTGTAGGCAATTGCGTCCAGATCTGCGCGGCTTGCGCTCGCTTCACGAAGCACTTGGTCGGTGAGTGGCAAGACCCGGCGGATGTGGTCCCGCGAGGCGAGCTCCGGCACAACGCCCCCGTATTGCTCATGCATGGCGACCTGAGAATGCAGTGCTTGTGCGCGCAGACCCCTAACCGTGTCATAGAGTGCAACACCGGTTTCGTCGCACGAAGATTCGATCCCGAGTACAAGCATGATCTGAGTAGGATACCGCGCATGAATCTTCAACCGCTGCTGAAACGGATCGGACGCGGCGCCTCAGGGGCCCGAAGCCTCGAGCGCCACGAGGCTGCCGAACTTTTTTCCTGGCTTCTCGATGGGTTGTTGGATCCCGCGCAGGTCGGTGCCGTCTTGATCGCGCTGCGCATGAAGGGCGAATCAGTTGAAGAACTGGTTGGCGCCCTCGATGCGCTGCAGGGCCGGCAGGAGCGGATTAGCGTGGAGGCGGGGCGACCTGTGGTTTCGATCCCAACCTATAACGGGGCTCGCAATGCACCCAATCTGGTGCCGCTCCTGGCCTGCTTGCTGGCGCGCGAAGGTATTCAGGTGATCCTGCATGGCGTGCGCCACGATCCTGGCCGCACGGCCAGCGCTGAAATCTGGTCTGCGTTGGGGCGGCATCCGTGCGAGTCAATCGGGCAGGCTGAAGTGAGTCTCCAACGGGGCGAACCAGCCTTCGTGCCGATCGATATTCTGGCGCCTCCGCTTGCCCGAATGTTGGGATTTCGAACCCTACTTGGGTTGCGTAATACGGGCCATACCATTGCCAAACTCTTCAATCCGACGGCGCTGCCGGCTTGCCTGCGTTTGTCGGCCTACACCCACCCGGAGTTTGCTCGTCTTCAACGTGCGACGTTGGAGCGGTTGGACGCCCATGCGATGGTCATGCGCGCCACCGAGGGTGAGGTGGTGGCCAACGTTCGGCGGCCCTCGAGGATTGACTGGCTAACCGGCGGTCGCTGGCAGACGGTCTTGGAAGGCCAGTCCGTCGCGGCGGGGGGCGAACCGATCTGGCCCGAGCGGGATGCGCATTCGACGGCGGTCTGGATCGCGGCGGTACTGGCAGGTGTGAATCCCGTTCCGGACATCATTGCGGCTCAAGTCCGGGCGGTGGCAAATGCTGCCCGGACATCGATGTCGATTTCATCGGGAGCGTCTGCGAGATGACTCGAACGATCAAGGGTCCGGGTTCTTTTGATGTAGCGATTGTCGGTGCTGGCGCTGCAGGAATGCACTGTGCCGCTCAGGCGGGCGGGCGCGGCGCCCGGGTCGTCCTGATCGATCATGCCCCTCGATTGGCTGAAAAGATCCGTATTTCGGGTGGTGGTCGTTGCAATTTTACGAACCTCGAGGGCGATCAGATTGATCGTTACCTGGGTGACGACCCGCTGTTTGCGCGATTTGCCTTGCGCGAACATCCGCCTGCCGAGTTTGTCGACTTGGTTCGCCGGTATCGGATCGGTTTTCATGAGAAGCACCGCGGCCAATTGTTTTGCGACACATCCGCTGAGGAGATCATTGCGATGCTGGTCGCCGAGTGCGACCGAGCCGGTGTCGAATGGCGGAGGCCGGTTGCGGTTCGGTCCGTTGCGCGATCCGGGCAGGGGTTTCAACTCCAGACCGACGCGGGTTCGATCGATGCCAGGCGACTGGTCGTGGCCACTGGCGGGCTGCCTGTGCCCAAGATTGGTGCCACGGATTGGGGGCTGATATTGGCGAAACAATTCGGGTTGATCGTCGTTGAACCCCGCCCCGCGCTGGTTCCATTGACATTTGCGCCCCAGGACTGGACCGCATTCGTGCCGTTGGCTGGCATTTCGCTCGAGGTGGGTATTCAGGTTCAACCACAGTCGGTCGACCCGGTGGCTTCGGGTCGACGGACCAAACCAGTTCGTTTCGTCGAGGACCTACTCTTCACGCATCGTGGATTGAGTGGTCCTGCCGTGCTGCAGACGTCCAGTTTTTGGCGCCCGGGTGATGCGTTGCAGGTCAATCTTCTGCCGGGTCAGGAATTGGCGAAGGATTTGGTTCAACTGAAGTCCGGTGGACGCAAAGCCTTGTCGACCATTTTGGCGGAGCGCTTGCCACGGCGATTGGCTCAGGATGGATTCGAGCCGCTCACTGGTCACCCTGCGGCGTTGGGTTCGAGCCGAATTGCTGACTTTCCAGATCGGGTGTTGGAGGATCTTTCGGGGCGAATCCAGTCCTGGACGATGACGCCATCCGGCTCCGAGGGGTGGCGCAAGGCCGAGGTCATGCGAGGCGGGGTCTCCACCCGAGAATTGGACCCGCGAACGATGGAGAGCCGTCGGATCCCGCGCCTGCACTTCATTGGAGAAGTGGTCGACATCACGGGGTGGCTGGGCGGGTACAACTTTCAGTGGGCATGGTCCTCCGCAACGGTTTGTGCTCGGGCCATGACGGAGTTGGGGGACTGAAAATTGCTATGCCATTGCACTGCCAAATGAGGCCTTGACCGTATCCAGACCACTCCCGGACACTGCCGACCCATGGAGCCAAGGCAGATCATTTCGACCCCCGCCATGCCCACTCGGGTTGCGGCCAGCGAGGCGCGGGAGTTGACGATTCTTTTCGCCGACATTCGCGGCTTTTCCCGAATCGCAGAGCAGCTCGACCCGCTAGCCCTGCATTGGTATGTCCATCGTTTTCTCACCGAGATGACCGAGGTGATCCTTCGGTTTCGGGGTACCGTGGATAAGTACATCGGAGATTCAGTCATGGCGTATTGGGGTGCGCCGAGGTTTGATCCCGATCAGGAGGATCAGGCGCTTTA